>CALXOP010000056.1 GCA_944390035.1 uncultured Alphaproteobacteria bacterium
CCTTGAGCATCCAAAGCCTGAGCAATACCCCAAGCAATAGATTTATCATTAGCCAGGCCCATAATCAGACCTTTTTTACCTGCCATAAGTGGTGCAGCTGTTGTCATAATATTTTCCTTTGCTTTATAAAAAAATTTAATGTAAAAACTAAATTAATATACTAGGTATTTAATAAATTATGCTCTTTTTGTAAACAATTTTTTTTGTGAGGTCGGTATGTATTGGAAAACTCTGCTGGAACCCGTGCTGAAAAAAAGAATTATTCCCGCTTTTAAAACAACGAGTGAATTTTTATTTTTTCTAGCAAAACGCGCAAAGAACGACACAATATTTAGGGTTGCAGCCTCTTTGAGCTACACTTCACTCATTGCCATTGTGCCGCTTTTAGCCATAGGTCTGGCAATTTTTTCGGCCTTTCCGGTTTTCAGCAGTGCCCGTGTACAAATTGAAGAATTTCTAATGCAAAATTTTATTCCTTCGATTGAGCAAGAAATCAGCCAATATTTAACCGAATTTGTCAATGCGGCCGCTCAATTAACCACCATTGGCGTGGTCGGCTTGGCCATTACGGCGATTCTCTTGTTATCCACAATCGAAAACAGCCTCAACTTTATATTTAAGGTCACCCGCCCTCGCCGGTTCACCACCAAAATCACCTTATATTGGACGGTAATCACCTTGGGGCCATTGCTGTTAGGGGCAACTTTTTCTCTGCGGGGCTACTTGTTTACCTTGCAAAAATTTATGCCCAACGAAATTGAATCCGGCAGTATCTTAATCAGCAATCTTTTGCCAGCCTTTATTAATATGATATTATTGGTATTGGTCTATGTCTTGGTTCCAAACAAAAAAGTTCATATCAAAAACGCCTTTGTCGGCTCGCTCATTGCCGTCATTTTGTTCTGGGTCTTAAGAAAAGGCTTCAGCGTCTTTTTCTCCATGACCGTCACCTACAAAATTCTCTATGGTGCCTTGGCAACGATTCCTGTCTTTTTAATTTGGATGTATCTTGTCTGGGCGGTGGTTATTTTCGGCGCGGTTGTCACTGCCGCTTTAGAGGAATATCAATCACTTGATGACCGTCAGCTCAAAAAAATTCTCATCAACGGCAAGCCCGAAAAAAGATAGTGTATAATTTTTGAAAAAAGAACTTGCAAAAAGAACAAAACTAGTACATTATAATTTTCATCGGGATAACTCTTATCCTAAAATTGTAATTTAGGCAAATAAGTCAGATAACATACATTATCTGGATTAACTATCAAGAAAGTAAAAACAAATGGAAAAAGATAAAGCACTTGACGCCGCGCTCAGTCAAATTGAACGAGCTTTTGGCAAAGGCTCAATTATGAGACTTGGTCAAAACACCAATATTGATATTGAGGCCATATCCACCGGCTCTCTCGGCATTGATATTGCCCTTGGTATCGGCGGTCTTCCCAAAGGCCGTATTGTTGAAATCTACGGTCCAGAAAGCTCAGGTAAAACAACTTTGGCCTTGAGTGTTATTGCTCAATCGCAAAAGAAAGGCGGCACTTGCGCATTTATCGATGCCGAACATGCCCTTGACCCCGGCTATGCCAAAAAAATCGGTGTTGATATTGACAATCTTTTGATTTCGCAACCGGATGCCGGTGAGCAAGCTCTTGAAATTGCCGATACTTTGGTTCGTTCCGGCGCGATTGATGTCTTGGTTGTAGACTCGGTTGCCGCTCTTGTTCCGAAAGCCGAACTTGAAGGTGAAATGGGCGATTCTCACATGGGGCTCCAAGCTCGTCTTATGAGCCAAGCATTAAGAAAACTCACTTCTACCATTTCTCGTTCCAACACTTTGGTTATTTTCATCAACCAAATTCGTATGAAAATCGGCGTTATGTTTGGCAATCCGGAAACAACGACCGGCGGTAACGCCCTAAAGTTTTATGCTTCGGTTCGTATCGATATTCGCCGCATTGGCTCCATTAAAGACAAAGACGATGTAATTGGCAGCCAAACCCGCGTTAAAATTGTCAAAAACAAAGTTGCTCCTCCGTTTAAGGTTGTTGACTTTGATATTATGTATGGTGAAGGTATCTCCAAAACCGGAGAACTCATCGATTTGGGTATCAAAGCCGGTATTGTTGAAAAAGCCGGTGCTTGGTTCTCATATAAAGGTGAAAAACTCGGGCAAGGCCGTGAAAACGCAAAATTATTCTTGCGCGACCACCCCGAAATTGCTGAGGAAATTGAAAATAAGATTCGCGCCGATGCCGGACATCTAACCACCGAAATGATTGGCGACGATTCTCCCGTTGAGGAAGATTAGTTTTTTTTCAAACCCAAAAAAACGGGGTAAATGCACCCCGTTTTTTTGTACCCTTTCATCTCTAATAAGCCAGCACCGGCCGAACGTAGTAAGAATTATTATTATTATACATATTGAGAGTCTGCATTTGTCCGCTGCTCATATTCAACTGCCACGCCACCTGTTCACCATATCTGGTAGAGGACCAATAATAAGAATTAGTTAACCCAGTTCTATTTATTTTTTGCAAAGCAGCATTTACCACGGCTTTATTTTGATACAAGATATTCAACTCTGCCATATTAGGTAAAAACCACTGTCCGGCGGCAAACCAATTCTTGACCGAACTAACCGACACTGGTTGATACTTATAACAATAGTTAGCTGCAGGGAAATAAGGTACTTGATTTCTTGTATCTGCGTTTTGAAGTTCTGTTTGAAAAGCCATAATTATGGCCGTATTCTCTTTCCCCCCCTTACCACAGGTTAAGACATTAGTTGTGCAGTTCATTAAATCAAGCCCATCAATTACTATATTTAGGTATGTCCAATCCAAAGAACCAACATTTCTATAATTATAAATCTGAGTATAAAGCTCAGCCCACAGAAACTGTCTTTCATCCAAAGCGATAGCCAGACGATTAACCGGGTCAAAGACAACGCCGATAGCTCGGTTATCAACCATATAAACATAATCAGCTCTGGTGGTATGGTCTTCATACAAAATATCTCCGGCATTACCGCTGCTTCCGGGGTCTATTTCC
>CALXOP010000057.1 GCA_944390035.1 uncultured Alphaproteobacteria bacterium
CCGCGAGCGGTAATAACACCTTGAGAAGCGTGCATACCACCAATATCTTCAGGGCTGGTTTCGTTACGAATAAGGATAACTTTTTCACCTCTTGCGGCCCAAGCTTCAGCATCTTCAGCATTGAATACTGCACGACCGACAGCAGCTCCAGGAGAAGCCGGCAAACCGGTAGCAATAACATTTTTCTTAGCTTTCGGGTCGAGCATCGGGTGCAACAATTGGTCGAGTTGGTCAGCACCGACGCGCATAATAGCTTCTTCTTTATTGAGCAAGCCTTCTTCAACCATTTCTACGGCCATACGAACGGCAGCGGCAGCGGTACGTTTACCGTTACGGCATTGCAACATCCAGAGTTTACCGTGTTCAATGGTGAATTCCATATCTTGCATATCTTTGTAGTGAGCTTCGAGGTTGTTACGAACATCAACCAATTCTTTATAAAGGTTCGGCCATTTTTCTTCCAAAGAAGTACCGTCGCCTTTAGAAGCCATCGGTTGCGGTGTACGAATACCGGCAACAACGTCTTCACCTTGAGCGTTAACCAGATATTCACCGTAGTAAACGTTTTCACCGGTAGCCGGGTCACGAGAGAAGCAAACACCGGTAGCGCAGTCATCACCGGCATTACCGAATACCATGGTTTGAACGTTAACGGCAGTACCCCAGTCGCCCGGAATATTGTTTAATTTACGATAGGTAATAGCACGGTCAACCATCCAAGAACCGAATACGGCGCCGATACCTGCCCACAATTGATCCCAAGGATCTTGCGGAACAACTTTACCCAATTTTTGACCGATTTCTTTGTATTCTTTAACGAGTTCTTTCAAATCATCGGCGGTCAAATCTGTATCAGACTTATAGCCTTTAGATTTTTTCATATTTTCGAGAGCGGCTTCATAGAGGTCGAGGTCAGCACCCAAAACCACATCAGAGAACATTTGCAAGAAACGACGATAAGAGTCGTAAGCAAAGCGTTCACTGCCGGAAGCTTTAGCCAAAGCCTTAACTGTTTCATCGTTCAAACCGAGGTTCAAAACGGTATCCATCATACCAGGCATAGAAACTCTTGCGCCTGAACGAACGGAGAACAGCAACGGGTTGTTAGCATCGGCAAATTTTTTGCCCATAATTTTTTCAACACCGGCAACGGCTTCTTTAACTTGTTCTTTGAGGTCAGCCGGATAGGTGTGGTTATTGTTGTAGTAGTAAGTGCAAACTTCTGTAGTAACAGTAAAACCCGGAGGAACCGGCAAGCCGACCTTGTTCATTTCCGCAAGGTTAGCACCTTTACCGCCGAGGAGGTTACGCATGGTGGCATCGCCTTCAGCTTTGCCATTGCCGAATGTATAAACCCATTTTGTCATGGTATATATAAGCTCCTATTAGCTATTAAGGTTAAAACTAAGGATTCGCCCACCAAAGCCCAAATCAGAGCACCGACGCGCTTTAAGGAGCGTCCGATTGCAAGCGATTCGCCCGCTCGAACACCGCAAAAACCGCGGAACAGCCGAAATTTAGGCCCTGTTGAGTTCATCCGCTCAAACTGCCGCGAATTTATAACATCTCTGCTGATTCTTCAAGCAAAAAATGCTAACCCCTCGTTTCTACCCACAAATTTTGCTTTTTGGCGTTTTTGGAGCCCCACTTTTGAGCTTTTCACTTTTTTTGCGCCCAACCTAATGCATGATATTTGCTAGACAAAATATGACATTTTGTCACTTAAAAGCCTTGCAATTCCTTAATCTTCTCTTAACCAAACGATTCCGCCAAGTTGAACAACGTTCACTTTACTCGTCCCTCTGTGCACCTTTATTTCTCTGAATTTGCACGAAATTCGGCTTATTTTCAAAGTTTTTTGCACGAATTTTATTGTTTGTTAAGCAATTTTGTGGTATAGTGATAATTGACAAAATATCATTATATTCCATTACATTGACTATTATTCCACGAGAATGAAAGAACTCAAATCATAAAGCTATTGTTAAAATGGTTTTTATTTTGGCGTTTTTTATGATTCTTATTTGTTCTCAATGTACTGGTCAAAATATCCAAGGTTCTCAGTTACGACTGTCCAGAGCCTTAGCCCCCGCTCACAGCAAATCTGCGGGATTTTATTAATTAAGTAAAAAAAATAATAAAAAAATAAATAAGTAAGCTATGGCAAAAAAGAATTTTGTAGCAGTAATCGCCATCATGATGGTGATCTGCGCAGGTATGTTGATGGTTTCATGTTCAGGTTCCGACCTGGATGGAGAAACCAGACAAACACCTATCTCAGAAGAAGTGTCAACATCGGTAGATAATACCTTTGTTGAACACAACTGGGAAGAAAAAAACAATACTTTCGTGGACGACGTTACTTCCGTAACGGAGTACACAGAGTATGAGAAAAAGACACTGCGGGTGAAGCTACCTGCAACTATATCTTGGACGTCGAACGAGGTGCTTCGTACCTCTAAGACTTTCGAAGCCACAGAAATTTCTGTTGGCGAAGAAAGAGAAGACTTATTTGACGCTCTGTCAAAAGCTGACACCACCGTGTTCAGCCACGACAGAGAGTTAACTGAGAAATTCGCTGAAACAGTCATCGAAATGTCAACACGTTGGCTGAATGGCTACGTGTACATTTCAGGCGAACGTTCACAGCTGGCTTATGTCCAGCTGGACTCAGTGAAGGCCATGCCGGCACAGACGACCGTGAAGTTCATCGAAATGGCTGACGAAGCCAATAAGATTGAACGTGATTCTTTTGCTATGCCTCACAAGGCATACTACACTGAGTTTTCCCTCAGTGGTAAAAAGAACCATGTAAAAAACTTCACAGTTCGCGGAACTTTCCTTTACCAACAGGTAGAGGAAGGTGAACCTCAGGATTCCATTCCTGAAACTCCGGAAGAACCGACAGTTGAGAAAGAAAGCATCGTAGATGCTAGCTTTATCACACGTTGGTTCGACATGGACGTTCAGAAGTCTTTCATGACTTTGAACTGTACATGGAACAACGGAGAGACAGAGGAAGTAACATTCTGGATGGCTATGCCATTCGGATGGAGCTTCCCATCAGAATGGACCGCTCCGGCTAAGACGGAAGGCCCTTCAAAATTTGAGAGATTAAGCAAGTCTTCAGATAATCCGAGCTATGCTCAGACATCTGAATCTAACGCTGCAGAATACGGTGCAATCACAATGCGCCGTAAAGTAACCCAGAAAACAAGCTGGGAATTTACAGATTTTGAAGAAACCCTTACCTCATATCATCATGAGGGCTACCTCGTGATTAACGGTAAGGACTTCCAGTTCATGGCCCCGAGCGAATCAACTGCTCGCGGCGGCGAAGAACAGACAACTGCAACTGAAGGAAACAACAGCCGTGAAAAAAATACTATCACAGCCTCCATTTCATTCAACCATCAGACCTTCCACACTGATGGTGTAGTTAATGTTATTCGCGCCAACAACGAGGAGCCAGAAGAACCGGAAACTCCGGCAGAAGGCGGTGAAGGTGAAGAGGACGACAAGACCGAAGACAACAACGACAACACTCCTGTTGCCGATGAAAACACCATCCCATCTGAATGGGGTGAAATCACCGGCGTTGTTGGAGTGACCCGTATCGTGGAAACAGTCAATAATCAGGATTTTTGGCACACCTGCGTGGTTATCAGAACCACAAAGGGTCAAATCCGTGTTGTTGACAAAGCATGGAAGAGTGTAAGCAACGCATTTATGAGCTTTAACGAAGTTTACGACGATGCTCGTATGACTTCCGGAGCTTATAAAGACGGCATCATTTACCCTGCTTCCATTAACATGGATACGGATATGAGAAGTTGGACCTACTTGGCTGAAACCAAGATAGGTGTTAACTTCGCAGTCGAAATGACTGCTCAGAGAGCTGTCATTGGGAATAAGCTCACAGGCGGGATTAAAAACTTCACCAAAGACAATACGGCGCAGCCTACCCCACTTGTAGAGTATACCCCAAAATTTGAAACAAAGAACGGTAAAAAAATCTTAACCGTGACTTGTTTCAATGTTGATAACAAGGTAACTGATGTATTTACCATCAATTGCCTTGTAAAATGAGAATAAAAAAAACAAAAAAATAACAAATAAAAACAAAAAGCCTTATGACAACAAAAAATTTCGCAGCATACTTTGCTGCAATTTTCGCAGTAGTTTTATCATTCGTTTTCGCTGCAAACACTGCAGCGCAGTCATTAACCCAGCAGCAGGATTCCTTGAATGTCCTCAATCTGAGGGCCATTCAGGCGTCTATCGCAGACAAAGCCCACAAGGACTTTGCCTGGAGAACAGAAAACCAGCCAACTTCAAACAAGTTGGAAGTTACTAACCGCCGCGGTTTCCTTATCGGAGCTGAAGGTGGCTTCAACTTCAATCACGGCTACGAAGCCGGATTGAAGTTCGGTTATCAAGGAGCTGGGTTACGTTGTTTCGCACCCGAAGCCGCAGTATATGCGGGTGAGGTCAAAGTAGATGGTCTTTCTTATACCTCTTATGGTATTGAAGGTCGTGCCAACTTTGAATTCGGAAGCGAAGCATTTAAGATATTCGCCAGTCCTACGGCTGGTTATAAATACTTTACTGTCGATACAGGTGTAATGTTCGACGGTGAGGTTAAAAACCATAACCAGCACTCCAACGCATTCACCGTTGGAGTGAACGGCGGTATTAAGATCAAAATCGGGAACACGACCAAGCGACCGACAGTAAAACTGTACGGAAGCAACGGTCAGATACGGGATAAAAAACCGTATGTAATAAAAAACCCGATTTACCTGACTATTTCAGGTAGCTGGCGCACCTATGAGGTGGACAAGCCGGGCCACCTGACAGTGAAGGTTCAGGAAACTGGCATCAAAGCCAGCTTGACTTTCCTGTTCTAAAAGTTAGGAAAATATTATTATCAAACGGCGGGATACATATGTTCCCGCCGTTTTCCTTATCTCCCAACCCATCATTCACCACTCCCACTCCCACTCCCACTTCCACTTCCACTACCTCTCACACCTACTCCCTTTCCCATTCCCTTTCTTCTTTCTCCTTTCTTACCTTCCTCTCTCCCAACTCCCTCCACACAACCTTAGAGTTAAATTTAACTCCACACAAAATTTAAAGAAAGAACAACTTACGCCCAAAATTCATTTCTTTTTTTTACACACCAACTCTTTTCCTCCTCTCCCACCACCAACTCATTTCCCATATTTCTTTCCCATACCCCTCGCATAATCTTAGAGTTTGATTTAACTCAATTTAGAAAAAAACCACTAACCTATTAAAAGCCCACCTTTTTATAGCTCACATTACTCAAGACTATCTGTTTTACTCTCGTTTTTGTCAAAATTCACCAAAAACGCCCAACCATTTCAAATGACTATCTTTTTGTTAAAATTAAGATTTTCTAAAAATAATGATAAGTTTTTGTTGTAATTTTTGCAAAACTAATATATACTAAAATTCGACAAAATATACATTATGTCACACTATTACATTAGTTATAATTAGGAAGGTAAAATATTTAAGGGTGAAAACTTAAAAATTTTATTGGTCCGAATCACATATATGTTCTTGAACCGCAAATTCAGGAACCCTTTGCCTTGGACAGCAAATCCGAGACAATTTTTCATTTTAAAAACAAAAAAAACTAAATATTAACAAATTAAAAACAAAAAAAATGAAAAAGTTTTTTGAATTTGCAGTTGCAGTCATCATGATGACTCTCTGCAGTGTAATTTTCGGAGCTTGCTCCGGCAGTGAGATTGAAGGCGATGGTCCGACCCCAGGTCCAACCGACCCGACGGTCGAGAGTGTAGAAAAAAATAACTGCACCGAAAACGTTGTCAACTCTTACACAGCCGACAACGCGGAGATTAAGACCCGTGCGGTGTCTGTACCTCAGGGCAATTACGAAGCCCTGATTTCGGCTCAATCTGTTCACCAGTTTGTAGCCGATGTGTTTTATACCGACGGCTCGGTGAAGCAGGACTCAGCTTCCTACACCGTAACCAATACGGTGAAGGGCTACGGGCTGAAAAAGACGCGTTACGCCCGTTCAGTAAAAGTCTTTGAACAGTGGTCTGAGCAATCAACTACTCTAGAAGACGGTCGTGTGGTTCGCGCCTACACCTTTAATGGGGAGCAAGGCGGCGAAGTCTTCAAACTCTCCACCATTGATGAGCAGACATGCTCTGATGAGGCTGTCACCATCAAAGGACAGAAGTTTGACGAGCTTTGCAAGAACCACTGGACAAGCCGCAAGCTAGTTGAGGTAAAACCAATTTACCTCAATCAGGACTCTGCCGAATTCCTAAAGTATCGCATCGACTTCGTATTCAACGATGCTCTTGCCTACGGAACCAACCAGTATGGTAAAGACAACCGCAAGGTTGAATTCACCATGCATGGCGAAAAGGTCTGGATTGCCAAGGACGGCGAAGACCCTGAGATACCGGACACACCGGACGAGGTAATTGCCTACACCGTAAAAGATAAGGGCTTTGAGTTTGTAAAAGACTCAATCTCAACTGAAACCAAGCAAAAGATAACCGTATCCAAGGCTTGGATCCAGTTCGAGAAATTGCTCTCCACCGGTGAGGTGAAGTTAGCCTACCGTCCGGAAGTGCTATTGTATTGCAAAGTCGACACTCCGGCTTATCAGGTTCCGGTTAAAGTCGCTGACTTTAACATTGAAGACCTTAGCCCGGAAAAGTACAGCAATATTGCGTATGGACAGTCTGAGACACGCGGGTACAACATATCTGTCCGCAAGTATAGCCAAAAGTTCGTCACTCGTACGAGCAAGGCGCAGTTCACATTTGATGGTCAGTCAGAGCAGGCAACCGTGGTTGACTCTCTGGGAATTGAACACCAATTTGAAAAGCGCGAATGGTCATTTAATGACCTTGGCTCAAAAGCAGACGATATGGCCGACATTGATGGTCAAAGCCGTAAATTGTTGACATCAAGCATTGAAGCAACCTTTAACTCTCGCACTGACAATTACAAAGGTCAGGCAGAATTATGGAAGATGAAAGATGGTCAAAACAAAATTGCCATTGATGTCATTAACGAACGACCGATCATCAAGGGTGACAAAGTGGTTATCGAGTTCGATAAGGAGACTAAATATAACGATGGTTTAATAGACACCATCTTTAATTTGGTATTCGACCCGAATTACCGCGTTACGACAGAGAACCCAATCCCAGTGAAGAATCGCGACTATGCTCGCAAGAGCATGGAAGCAGCCATCAAGTTGGTGAAAAAGTCCTCAACTGAGAACGGCAACTTCAAATGGCAGGCTTGCCAGTACTCAAATACATTTGAGTATGTCGGTTTCAATAATGCTCTTCAGGCTTATGTTCCTGAAAGTGTTATCTACACTGACGAGGACGGCTTGTCAGACGAATTACAGATTCCGGCTTGGACATTGAACTGGGTGAAGTTCGCAAAGAGCGATAAGAACGAAGGTGATGATAAGAACCAGATTTATACTGATACAATTCACTATCAGTTTAATTTGGCTCAGACTATCACTCCAATTCAACCGAAGCAGTTGCTCCGCGCGACTATCGATGGTGACGACCCGCAGGATCCAAGTGCTATTCGCTATGAATACGGCCCAAAAGAATACCGTGTGATTAATACTCAGACCATCTACGTATATCGTATTAAATATGCGATTTATGATGATGGAACCAAGAAGGAGATTGGCGAGGTAGGACATAACGTTACGTTCTACATCAACACTCCTTCTGATGAAGAGAAAATTGTCTCTTCTCTGAATATTAATAAACTTGAGCCTAGCTACGGCAACAAGGTCAAGACTTCTGAAACTACAGACGGTGCTTACACCGTTTACAGCTACAAGAAAGAAGCCGTTACCCGCAGCTCGCAGTCAACTCACGTGTTCACTGGGTACTGGGACGAAATCATCTATACCGACGAGTTCGGTCAAGAGATAGATTTCACCGTATTTGAATGGCAGTTCTCGGAAGTCAGCGGAACATTCTCTGACTTGGCAGAAGAAAATAACTATGAACGGAAGTTGTTCACTTCTGTTATGAACGGCAAGTTCATTGACAGCAATGACTACACCGTCAAGGTTATCTTCAAGATGAAAAAAGAAGAAAAGAAGCTGCAATCCGTTGAATACGGGGCTCACGGTATCACTTACGTTTCAGGCAACACCTGGAACGCATGGCAAGAATATACCAAAATATATTCTGATGGTAGCCGTGAAAATGCTAAGGCAAACGTTGACTTAAATTACATCATTACTCCGGAAGGAGAAAAGGATGCAAAAGTCACAGAAGCCAAAGCTCCGCACACCGGCGTAACCGCAGGTGCAGCCAGCAAATCTACCCGAAGCGGTGGCCAGAACATCACCGTGACCACGACCACACAGCTCTACACTGAGGATTACACAGTCTTCAAAAACAAGCACACTGCCGTTTCTGAAACCGCAGCTTACAGTGCCGTTGAAGATGGTGTAAGCATCAAATTCAACTTTGATGCCGTAAACCTGAGCAATGTAGCTCACGCCTCAGACAACTCCAACAGTCTGACCAAATCAGGAACAAAGAATGTCGGTGGCGTTACTTATGACGTTTACCCACATACAGGTTCCTTAGGTTACACTGTTGACGGAAAGAACTTCGTTTCAACTTGCAAGACCAACTTGTTGGTTGAGCAGATTGTCAACCCGAATGTTCCGTCTGAATGGGGCGCAGTGAAAAGCTTCGGTGGTTGGACACTCGTGTACGACCCCAATGTAGGCACCAGTGGTACATTCCGTGAATGTATCATCATCAACTTCGAAAAAGGGAAGTGGATGATTCTTGACAACAACTGGAGTGATACCTCACACTTCTTTACTTGGGATGTTTGTTACGACAACAACCAAATCAGAAGTGCCGCTAAGTTGGATAACGGGAACTTCTTCCCGGCAACTCTAACCTTGGACGGAACCGGATGGACCTACATTGCTGAACCGAAAAACGGTGCCGCAAAGGCCGTGCCAATGTCGCAAAATCTTGCGCTCCTTGCAGGTATAAAGAACTTTACCGGTGATAGTACCGCTGAAGTAACACCTGAAAGAGGAGGATACGGGACACTGAGTGGCAACAAACTGGCAGTCTATAACAAATCAGGACTGTTAGTCTTCACTGTAGTGTCTAAGAAATAAGTTTAACCCGCTTCCCGTTAATAGACGGCAAGCACAAAAATATTTTACCATGAAACAAAAGGAAAAGGTCGCCCGCATCTGCCGGCGGCCTTTTCTGATTTTTAAAGACAATTTATCCCTTCTTTTCTCTGATTCTCAATTTATCATTTGCAATTGACGCAGTTTTCTAAAATTAGACTAAATATTTTTTTTAGTTTTTCTGTTAATTCGCTGTTAACTCCTTTGTGTTATATAAAAAAATATATATTTTTGTAAATTAGGACTTGCTTTTTAGAAAAAAATAGTGTATGTTTAGACAAAATTTAAGATTTATCTAGTTTTGGAGTTAAAACATGAACAACAAATTTTTAATGGCAGCCTCCGCATTAGCATTATCTCTATGCCTTGCAAATGAAGCGTTTGCCTCTTGTGACGGTCCTTACCTTGCGGTTCGTGGCGGCGTTGCCAACCACACCCTTGGCGATAAGGACGAAAATGTCGCAACTGACGAAAAATTAGACATAGATGATAACTCCACCATGTTTAGTGGTGCCATTGGTTACCGTTGGGGTTACTTCCGTTTTGAGGCGGAATATGTTTACCGTGAAGATACCGAAGATTCTCAAACCAAGATTACTCAAGGTATTGCCAATGTATTTGTCACCCAACGTGCCGCTGAGTTTTCTTCCGAATCTTATATGGCAAACATTTACTGGGATTTGTCACCTTATACCATGTTTACCCCGTATGTTTCTGCCGGTCTGGGTTTAACACGTTTGGAATATACTTTCAAAAACACCGGACTACCCACTGTGGAATATAAGGAGGACAACTTCACTTGGTCAGTCGGTGGCGGTTTGTCAGCTCAAGTAACCACTCGTTTCAACATTGATGTTGGTTATCGTTACTATGATATGGGCGAAATTGCCGATGGTGATATTCACAATCACGAAGTTTACGGCGGTGTTCGTTACGTTTTCTAAACAATATAGCATTAAAAAAAGGTCTCAGATGAGGCCTTTTTTTTAATGCATTTTTCTCACTTAAAAGATTGCACGAGTGAACCGGCCAGCATATACCATCCGTCCACCAACACAAAGAAAATCACCTTAAACGGCAAAGCCAGTACCGTTGGCGGCAACATCATCATACCCATTGACATTAAGATTGAAGCAATCACCATATCAATAATCAAAAACGGAATAAAAATCAAAAACCCGATTTCAAACGCACGACGCAATTCACTAATCATAAAGGCCGGAATTGCCACTTTCAAAGGAGTCTCATCAATCGATTCTGCCGGTTTTTCTTTAGCCAAATCGGTAAAAAGCAACAAATCTTTTTCACGGGTATTTTTCACCATAAATTCTTTAATCGGTTGTGCGGCTTTTTCAAGTCCTTCGGTAATTTCCAATTTTTCCTCATACATGGGCTTGATTCCTTCTTCCCATGCTCTTTCAAAAGTCGGTGCCATCACAAACATGGTCAAAAACAAAGCCAAAGAAAGAAGCACCATATTCGGAGGTGTTGAGTTAGTCGCCAAAGCGCTTCGGGTGATGGAAAACACCACGATGATTCGGGTAAACGAGGTCATCATCACCAAGATACTCGGGGCAATGGAGAGCACCGTAATCATCAAAATGATATTAAAGATTCGCGCCGTTGCCGAACCTGTCGGTTGATCCTGAACATTCAAACTGATAGTCTGTGCCGCAGCCGTTCCCAAAACCACCAAATTAATAAACAGCACCCAAAGAGCAATACGAAGAATTTTTTTTGACATTATTTACCGGCCTTTTTCACATCACTTGTTTCAAGTAAAAGACTTTGATTAGGATTGAGCAACAACAACATTTCTTTATCGTCTTTTTTCACCAATGCCAAAGAGTTTCGGCTATCGATTCTCCTAACTTCCACCACATTAAGTCTCTGCCCGTTTTGCAAAGTTTTGAACCAACTGCAATTTTTGCCTTTCATCTGGCAATATTTCAGCCCCCAGACCGAAACCAACAATAATCCCAGCACAAAAGCCAATGACAGCAAAGCCTTCAGGAGTAACATCCAATCCATTTATTTATTCCTACCAAATAATCCCGTGAGCCAAAGTAGCATATTGTATTTTAAATGGCAATATGCTAGCGTCTGCTCATGAACAAGGAAAATACAAATAAACAAACCGAACGCACCACCGGTGACCTTCAATCGCTCTCTAAAAGCATTTTGCCTTTAGCCAAGGCTGTGCTGGGCAAAAAAGGCTTTGTTGAAACCGATATTCTGACCAATTGGCCAGATATTATCGGTGAAGATTTAGCCAATTTCACCTCGCCCGTAAAAATAGATTTTAAGCCCCAACAACGCCTCAACGGCATTTTGCATTTAGAAGTTCCGACCGGAGCCTTTGCGCTCGAAGTCCAGCACAAAGAAAAAATCATCTTACAAAAAATTAACACCTATTTTGGCTACAACGCCGTATCCGGCATTAGAATAATTCAAAATCCGAATTTTCAGATTGCCACACCGCAAGCCCCCAAAAAAATTGAAAAACTTGTAACTCCCGCCGAGGAAAATTATATACAAGAATTAGCAGACGAAATAAATCATCCCGACTTAAAAGAAATATTAATAAAATTAGGGCAAAGTGTATTTACGAATAACAATCAAAAAGAGAAGAAAAAGTCATGAGTTTTGAAAATATCATTAAGAAATTAAGTGCGTTTGTCGCCGCTTTTATTGTGTTTTTTATTGCCGCCGGTATGTATTTGAGCTGGAAAGGTTTTATCATGCAGCCCGATGGCAAACTCGTTTTGGTCAAACAAGCGCAAGCCGCCGCAGTCGATGCCGATGAAGAAGATATTTCCTCACCAATAGCCAAAAACATTGCTTTATCCCTGCCCAAAGGGCCGATTCTTGGTTCATCCAAAGCCCCTTTGACGCTTTATGAATTTTCTTCTTTTGGCTGCTCACATTGTGCGGATTTTCACCTCAATGTTTTACCCAAACTAGAGCAAGACTACATCAAACAAGGCAAGTTAAAAGTCATTTTTGTAAACTTCCCCTTAGAGCGCAAATCCATGCAAGGAGCCCTCATTGCCAAATGTATTCCGGCCAAACACTATTATGAATTCATCAAAACGGCCTTTAAAAACCAAAGAGAATGGTATTTTTCTTCTAACAGCGAAAAAGTTTTTGCCGACTATGCCGCTCTCAATGGCCTAAGCCGCGAAAAAGCCGCAAAATGCCTACGCAATGACACCAACGCCAAAGATATTATTGAGGTTCGTCAACAAGCCATTGACCGCCTCAAAATCAACGGCACGCCTTCATTTTTGCTAACATCAAACAACAATCGCGAAGTCATTTACGGCGTACCTGGTTATGAGGCCTTGCAAAAACTCTTGGATAAAAGATTAGCCTCTGTAAAAAATTAATAAGAAAGTAACTTTTGAGGTTTATGTTAAAACCCATGAAAAAGATACCTGAAGATATTAAGCAAATGGATGAGCGCATCCAAAAACTTAAAGCCAAGGAAAATCTTGCGCGGGCCGACAAACCGGAAACCGATTATTCCCGAGCCAGCAAAATAGGTTTTCGTATTGGAACGGAATTAATCTCAGGCGTGCTGGTCGGAGGGGCAATCGGCTATCTGCTGGATGAAATTTTTGCCACTCAACCCGTCTTGTTGATTATATTTTTGTTTTTTGGCGGTATCGCAGGTTTTCTAAATGTTTACCGCTTTGTCAAAAGCATTGAAAAACAAGAGGAGTAACAATGTCTAACCCGATGGAACAATTTGTCGTCAAACCGCTTATTCCGATTAAAGTCGGTGATTTTGACATTTCTTTTACCAATTCATCGCTTTTTATGGTCTTAACGGTCGTCATTTCCACCCTTTTGTTTGCACTCTGCCTCAGAAAACGCCGCATTATTCCGACCATGGCGCAATCCGTACCGGAAAGCATTTACGCGTTTATTTCCTCACTCATAAAGGAAAATATCGGCGTTGAAGGCTTAAAATATTTTTATCTGATTTTTACCATTTTCTTATTTGTTGCATTTGGTAACTTGCTTGGTCTGTTTCCTTATGCCTTTACCTTTACATCACATTTGGCAGCGGTCGGCGGTTTATCCATAATAGCGCTGTTATTCAACATTGCCATCGGCATCAAGAAGAAAAAACTCGGCTGGCTCAGAACCTTTATGCCCAAAGGAATACCGTTTGCCTTGGCTCCGCTGATTATACCGATTGAAACCATATCCTTTTTATCAAAACCGTTTAGCTTAACAGTCCGTTTGGTTGCCAACATGACGGTTGGTCACATCATGTTAAAAATCATTGCCGGATTCGTTGTAGTTTTGGGCGTAGGAGGAATTGTTCCTCTGGCCTTTGACGCCTGCATCATAGTCTTTGAAATCTTCATTGCCTTGTTGCAAGCATTTATTTATACAGTTTTAAGCTGTATTTACTTAGGTGACGCCTTACACAGTCACTAACATATAATTATGTACAACCATAACACAGACAAAAAGTCACGATATGACTTTTAACTAAAGGAGAAAGAAATGGAAGCTATGGCATATATTGGCGCCGGTATGTGCGCATTGTCAATGATGGCAGCTGCTTGGGGTGTGTCTCAAGTATGGACCACAATCATTTCAACTGTAGGACGCAATCCGCAAGTCAAAAAAGATGTCGATATCTATGGCTGGGCAGGTTTCGCCGCCGTTGAAGCTATTGCACTTTATGCATTGGTTATTGCACTTGTAATGCTGACCGGACAATAAAAAAACAAACCTCTTCAGGCAGCGCTCCAGCGTTGCCTGAGGTTTAGCTCAAAAACAAGGAGTTAAGAGGCATGCCTCAACTTGATAGTTCAACATTTACGTCACAAATATTCTGGTTGTTGATTTGTTTTTTCAGCATGATGTTTATCATGTCCAAATTCATCATCCCCAAAATAGCCGACATAATGGAACAAAGACAAAGAAAGATAGACGGTTACCTAAACAAAGCCAGCCACTTCAAGCAAGAAGCGGAAGAAACTTTGCAAAAGTATCAAAACGCTTTAGCCCAAGCCACGGCCTCAGCCAATCAATCTTTGGCTGACACCAAAGCCGAAATGAACCAACTCATCACCCAAAAACAAACCGAGTTGGAAAGCACCCTTCAAAAAAGAATCAAAGAAGGGGAACAAGAAATCAATTCCGAAAAAGAAAAAGCCCTCAAAGAGGTTCGCAGCATTTCAGAAAAACTCGCCCTGGATGTCATCAAAAAAATAGGAATATCAGGGATTGAAGCTGCAGATATTAAAGCAACCATAAAAGATTTAAAAGACTAAAAGGGAAAAGCTATGGATAAGACATCAGCCGGAAAAGAAATCATCGAAGCCACCCAAAATGCGGTTATGGAGGCGGCGCAAAACGTCTCTGACATGATTGGTCAAACCGCAACCGAAATAGAAGGCTCACACGAGGCTTTTTATTTGGAAGCCGAGTTCTGGGTTGCGGCGGCCTTTGTTTTGGTTGTTGTTGCCTTAGCCAAACCGATAGGCAAAGCACTCAGCCTCATGCTCAAAAAACGGATTGCCGACATCATCACCCGTATTGATGAGGCCTCTCAATTACAAATGGATGCACAAAAACTCTTAGCCGAATATCAAAACAAATTCAACAAAGCACAAGATGAGGCCAATGAAATCTTAAAAAAATCGCAAAAAGAAGTAGAATATTTCAAAACCGAAAGCCTCAGCAAGCTCGAACAAGATATGAAGGTTAAAACCAGCGAAGCTGATGAAAGATTAAATTCAGCCAAAGAAAAGGCCGCACAAGAAATCACCTCTCTCACCAGCGAACTAACCATCCAAGCCGTTCGCCAAACCATTTTCAACAAATTAGGCAAGAGCGAAAAATCAAAATTAATTGACAATTCAATCGCGTTACTTGGAAAATTAAAAATATAAGTCAAAAAAAAACACCGCCAAGCGGTGTTTTTTTTATCACTAAAGCCTGTCTCGGGCAGATACATAAGTTCCCAAAACATGCACATAATCTGAGAAAAACTTCAATTCTTCAAACGCATTTTGATAAGCTTTGGTGTCCGGATGCGCCTCAATTTCGGCATAAAATTGTGCCGAAACAAACTTACCGTCCAACAAATAGCTCTCTAACTTAGTCATATTAATTCCGTTGGTGGCAAATCCGCCCAAGGCCTTATACAAAGCCGCCGGAATATTTTTCAACTTAAAAATAAACGAGGTGATAAACTTTCCGCCGTCATTTTCGGGAATAGTTTCCTCGCGAGACATAATCAAAAAGCGGGTCGTGTTGTTAGCGGCATTTTCAATATTTGAGGCCAAAATTTGCAAACCATAAATTTCAGCCGCCAATTTTGAAGCAATCGCCGCTTTTGTTTTGTCTTGCCAAGCCACCACGTCTTCACACGATTTTGCCGTATCAATTCGAGCTATTGGTTTAATATTATGATTTTTCAAAAACTCAGAACATTGTGCCAAGGCTTGCGGATGAGAGGAAGCGGCCACAATTTCCTCCAATTTTGCCCCTTTCAAGCCCAAAAGTTGGTGTTCAATCCGCAAAAAATGTTCGCCCACAATGTGCAAACCGGTTTTGGGCAACAAAAAGTGGACATCAGATACCCGACCTGCATTAGAATTTTCAACCGGAATCATGGCAATATCCACCTCAGCATTTGCCACTTTATTCATGGCCTCTTCAAAAGTCTCGCAAGGCACATATTCTTGGTTTGGAAACACCTGCATGGAAGCGATATGGGAATAAGCACCGGCCACCCCCTGGTAAGCAATTTTCATTTTCATAATTTCTCCGCAAAATTTGAGGCGAATGCCTTTAGTTTTTTTTGAAATATCATTTGCAATTGGGCACTTTATAAACTATAACAACAAAAAAATAAAGCACAAATTGGGAAAAAGACGATGAAAGTAGATATTTTTGATTTTGACCTGGACCGTAGTTTAATTGCCAATCAACCATCCGAACCGCGAGATGCATGCAAACTACTGGATTTAAGTGAGGAAGACAAAATTAAAGACCGCATATTCACGGAACTTCCCGATTTGCTGGAAGAAGGTGACGTTTTGGTGTTTAACGACACTAAGGTTATTCCGGCACGTCTTTATGCCAAAAGAGGTCTGGCTGAAGTTGAAGTTACGCTCTATCACCCGATTGATGGGATTCGCTGGATGTCGTTTATCAAAAACGCCAAACGCCTCCACGAAGGAGATATAATCACTTTTTACACCGAAGAAATTTCGGCCGAAGATTCCAAATTCAGTGCTCAGGTCATCAGCAAGCAAGGCGAAGAAGGCGTTGAAATTGCCTTCAACTGCCCGCCGCAAGATTTAGCCCACTTACTTGAACAATACGGTTCTATGCCTCTTCCGCCTTACATTAAGCGTGACAAACCCGATGCCGCCAACAAAGAAAACTTGTGGAACCGCTATTCCGATAAAGAGAACTACCAAACCATTTATGCCAAATATGAAGGTGCCGTTGCCGCACCGACTGCAGGTCTGCACTTTACGGACCGCGTATTTAAGGCTCTGGATGAAAAAGGCATCAAAAAAGTCTTTTTAACCCTGCATGTTGGCGCCGGTACATTTCTTCCGGTTAAGGTTGAAGACACCAAAGACCATAAAATGCACGCCGAATACGGCATTATCCACCAAGACGCCTGCGATGCCATCAACGCCGCCAAACGTCAAGGTAAAAAGATTGTAGCCGTTGGCACAACATCGCTCCGTTTGCTTGAAACCGCCGCTGACGACAAAGGCATTCTGCACCCCTTCACCGGTGAAACGGATATATTTATTACCCCGGGCTATAAGTTTAAGATAATTGATGACATCATCACCAACTTCCACTTACCCAAATCAACCCTGTTTATGTTAATTTGCGCCATTGCCGGAACCGAAAGGATGAAAGCCGCCTATCAACACGCCATGCAAAATGGTTATCGGTTTTATTCATACGGCGACAGTTGTTTTATCAAATGCGTAAATAAAATTTAAACCCTTATCTTTTACAATAATCCCAATTATTGGAAAGGATAAGCTGTGCGTAAATTTATACATAATCTCCAACAAATTCTGCCCCAAGTGCACAATTCGCACTTTCCGGCACTCATTTTTGGGCTAGCCTTATTGGGCTTTTATTTTTACGGCGATATTTCACTTTCCGCCATGAACAGTTTTCATATTCTGTTTTTCGGCATCAACATCATCAGTGCCGCAATCTTAATTTATTTCAACCAGCGCAAACCCATTTTTTACCTTTTAAATATTTCGCTGGCTTATATTCTCATCAATAGTTTTAAGAACCTATATAGTCTGGATTATTTAAGCTCACCGGCTTATATCAATTTATGCTTTTTTATGCCGATAAATTTATGCGTTTGCTACTTTTGGCCCGATAAAAAACTGCTCACCCGTCATAGCGTTTATTGGCTGTTGGTATTGTTTGCGGAATACACGATTGGTGAAAAGCTCACGCATTTATCCATCTCTCTGGCTCTCAGCCTTCCAACCGATACCATCAATCTCACCTCATCCAGCATGTTGCTGTTTAGCTTATGCACTATTGCTTGCTTTATTCGGATGATATACAGCGGCTCGATTATGGATAGCTCTTTGTTTTATGCCGGGCTCAATATTTTTGCCGGCTTCTATTATTCCTCAAGCCCGACTGCGCTAACCATTTTCTTTTCGGCCGCAGCCCTAACTATTCTCCATTGCATTGGCAAAGACATTTACTATCACACCTACACCGATGCCCAAACCGGTTTATCCAGCCGCAATGCCTACCTCAAACAATCCGAAAAATTCCCGCTCAAATACAGTTTAGGCATTGTCTGTATTGACAATTATGAGCACTTAAAGCAAGTCTTCGGCCGCCGTGGCATCTATGCCCTCACCCGTATGATAACCATGCGCATGCAAGAGCTTGAAACCGAAGCCCTTATCTATCGTTATTCCGAAGACGAGTTTGTACTGATTTTTAAGAACTGCGACAAAAAAGAAAGCTACGAACGCCTAGAAAAAATCAGACGAGGCATTGCCTCAGCCGAATTTATGTTAGGCAACCGCAAAAAGGGCTTAAAGTTAACTGTGTCTTGCTGCGTATCCGAAAAGAAACGTAGTGATGACAATTCTTTGGAAGTATTAAAGCGCACGCAAAAAGCACTCCAAAAAGCCTACCAATTTACACAGAACGTGACATCCAAGGCTTAAACACCTTCACCCACAAAACCCACAAGCCGGCAATCAACAACGGACAAGAGAGCATTTGTCCCATTGTAATCGATCCAAAGAAAAATCCCAGTTGTGCATCGGGCTGACGAAACTGCTCCATTGACATCCGAAATGTGGCATAAAGGATAGCAAACAAAGCCGAAGTCACACCGACTTTTTCGCGCACAGCTTTATAGCGCCACAAAAAATTCAAGACCAAGAACATTAAAACACCTTCCGTCAAGGCTTCATAAATTTGCGAAGGATGTCTGGGAATATATCCGCCGCTTGGAAACTTCACCGCCCAAGCCACATTGGTTGGCCTGCCCCATAATTCATCATTAACAAAGTTGGCCAAACGCCCTAAAAAGATGCCGATTGGCGCATAAAGCACCACCAAATCGGTCAAACCTAAGAAAGGATAATGAATTTTGCGAGCGAAATACCATATAGCCAAAATAACCCCGATAATACCGCCATGAAACGACATACCGCCATGCCAAATTGCAAAAATTTGCAAAGGATTATGCCAATACACACCTTGTCCATAAAACAAGACATATCCCAAACGTCCGCCTAAAATAATTCCCAAAGTTACATAAAAAACAAGGTCTTCAATATTGGCCTCACTCAAAGCCAAATTATTTTTTTTCACATTACGTTTGAGCATCACCCATCCAAAAATAATTCCCAGCAAATAAGCCATCGAATACCAACGAACAGCCACGGGTCCGAGCGTAAACATAACAGGTGAAATATCAGGAAAATCAAATCCGTTCATACCAAAAAAATCCTCATCAAAAACTAATTTGTAAACATTATATTAACGCAAAAAAATATATCCACACCTAAAACCGAACAAAAAAAATATAAAAAATTAAGCCATTGTTTTTACATAACAAAAATTTAAAAACAAAAATTTACCCTGTGAATTAAGTGGAAAACTTATTGAAAGAGTTGCACTTCGCGACTCGCTAATGCAATCTAGTTCTAAACACGCCCGTAGTCGTTTTTTTGATACTTGGAGATACTTATGAATCTGGCAAAGAATTATGCCCTGAATTATAACCCGATTGACACTGTCGAGAACCTGTTCAGTGCTCAATCTTACGAACTTGACCGCCGGAGCACCAACGAGGTTGTGGTCGAGGTTCAAGGCAAATGGAACAATATGCTTTTATTTTTTGCCTGGGAAGAAAATATGCATTGCCTGCATTTATCCTGCCTGATGGATATTAAAAGCACCATAGAAGACCGCAGCAAAATTTTTGAGCTTTTAGCCCTTGCTAATGAAGAACTCTGGGTTGGCCATTTTTCTTATTGGACCGAACAAAACATGCCGGTATTCAAACACGCCGTAATTATCAATGACCAAGAAAGCAATATTGAGAGCAAGATTTCCCAAATTATCGACATTGCCATTAAAGAATGTGAGCGGATGTACCCGATATTCAACGTTGTTTTGACCAAAGGCATGCCGCCGCGTCAAGCCATGTACCCAATGATGATGGAAACCATCGGCCAAGCCTAAAAAATATGTTATCACATAGATAAAAAAATCCCCGAACTCTAAGCTCGGGGATTTTTAGTTTACTTCTTTTTCCATTTGCGAACATTTCGATTATGTTCATTCAAACTCTTGGCAAAATTATGTCCGCCTTCGCCATCCGCCACAAAATACAAATAATCGGTTTTGGCAGGATGTGCCGCAGCCTCCATGGCCTCCACCCCTGGGTTACAAATCGGATGCGGCGGCAGCCCGTAATTTCGATAAGTATTATATGGACTATCAACATTTAAGTCATTTTTACGCAACGGACGTTTTAACTCAAACTCGCCTTCAGTCAGGGCATAAATCACGCTGGGATCCGTCTGCAACCGCATTTTTTTATACAAGCGATTTACAAATACCGACGCCACGACGGCACGTTCTTCCGGCACGGCGGTCTCTTTTTCAATAATTGAGGCCATGGTCATCATGTCATTAATATTCTTATAAGGCAGTCCCTCGGCACGATTATCCCAAACAACTTGTTTGATTTTATCCATGGCGGTTTTGGCCTGCAATAAAATACTATCCCGCGGAGCGTCAAGTTCAAAGCTGTAAGTTTCGGGCAACAATTCCCCTTCCTTAACCTCCAAACTAATCTCGCCGCTCAAACCCGGATAGTTAGAAATCATATACATGATTTGCCCTACCGTCAGCCCTTCGGGAATAGTAATTTTTCGATAATAAACTTCCCCACGAGCAATTTTTTCCATCACTTGCAAGACAGAAACTTTTGGCATGAATTGATATTCACCGGCTTTTAAATTTTTATCGGCACTATTTAATCTGGTCACCAGCCTAAACAACAATTCCGATTCAATCACACCGGATTTTTTAAGCTCTTGCGCCACAATTTTGGTATTTGCACCTTTAGGAATCACCACATTAATAACTTCCGTCAAGGGGCCTTCCGCCACAATCAGATTTTTAACCTGCCACCACACCAGTGATGCCAGAACAATCAAGACCGGAAAAATATATTTCAAAAAGCGCATCAGACCTAACCACCAAAATGATAATAAAAAAGGCAGAACAAACAGCTTTCAAGCGTATCTATCCTGCCTTTTTTGCATTTACATCAAGAACCTAATCTTCATATTTTTTGAAAATGATTGAAGAGTTTGTACCGCCGAACCCAAACGAGTTAGACATAGCGGCCTTAATCTCACGTTTTTTCGGTTTCAAAGGAACCAAATCCATATCACTGATAGAATCTTCAACATTTTCCAAATTGAGTGTCGGCGGACAAGTTTGGTCTTGAATGGCCATAATCGTCAACACCGCTTCAACCGCACCGGCGGCACCCAACAAGTGACCGATAGCCGACTTTGTAGAAGACATCGAAACCTTTGTAGCATATTCACCAAAAGCTCTTTTAACGGCTTCTGCTTCGCCGACATCTCCGGCCGGAGTTGAAGTACCATGTGCATTAATATAGTTAATATCTTTCAATTCAACGCCATGTTCTTTAGCGTGTTCAATAGCCATTTTCATTGCACGATAAGCACCATCACCTGAAGGAGCCGTAATGTGATAAGCGTCACCGCTCATACCATAGCCCACAACTTCGGCATAAATTTTAGCACCACGTTTTTTAGCATGTTCCAACTCTTCCAATACAACAGCGCCGGACCCTTCACCCATCACAAAACCGCTGCGATTTTTATCCCACGGTCTTGAGGCTTTTTCGGGAGTATCGTTAAAGTCGGAAGTAATAGCTTTCATTCTGGCAAAACCGGCCATTGCCAAGCAGTTTACTGCAGATTCGGCACCGCCGGCGACCATAACATCGGCATCGCCTCTGGCAATAATGTTTGCAGCATCACCAATTGCATGCGTACCGGTAGAGCAAGCCGTCACACAAGCATGGTTTGGTCCTTTATAACCATATTTAATCGAGAGGTTACCCGACACCATGTTAATCAAGCAAGACGGAATAAAGAAAGGAGAAATTTTCTTAATACCATGCTCATTAAAGGCAATGGAATTTTCATAAATATTTTGCAAACCGCCGATTCCGGACCCCATCATCACGCCGGAACGGAATTGACCTTCATCATCTTGAGGTTTCCAACCGGAATCTTCAATTGCATCGCCACCGGCAGCCAAACCATACAAAATAAACTTATCAACTTTTTTCTGGTCTTTTGGAGCCATAACCGTATCGGGATTAAAATCGTGTTCGCCCTCACCGAAAGGAACCTGACCGGCAATCTCGACAGGGATATCTTTCAAATCAACATTTTCAACTTTACGAATACCTGACTTACCGTCCAGAATACATTTCCAGTTATAATCGACACCGCGCCCGAAAGGAGAAACCATGCCAAGTCCGGTAACAACAACTCTTCTCATTCAATTACCTCATAATGTTATCACATACGCCCATATACACAATGGGGACTTATCCGTTTTTATATGAAAAAACTCGCTTAGTCAAGCGAGTTCATTCAATTCACAAAGACTTAACGACTTAAGCGTTTTTAGACAAGTAGTCGATAGCGTCTTTAACTGTGAGAATTTTTTCAGCAGCTTCATCAGGAATTTCGCAACCGAATTCTTCTTCGAAAGCCATAACCAGTTCAACGGTATCCAAGCTGTCAGCGCCCAGATCATCAATGAAACTAGCTGTATCTGTTACTTTTGATTCTTCAACGCCAAGATGTTCTGCAACGATTTTCTTAACGCGGTTAGCTACATCAGTCATATGATAAACCTCAAAAAATTATTAAAACAAATTTTCGGGCTTTCGAACACTCCGGCCCGTGATTGAGTAGTTAGCACAATTTTATATAATTTGACAAGCATTATTTTAAAAAACCGCATTTTTCGAAGGCTAAAAAAAATAAAAAACGTTGATTTTCTAAGGACTTAAGCAAATATCAGTAGTGGATAAAATTCCCCATTTAAACGCTTTTATTCATTATTTTTAGCCTAAAGTATATATTCTTGATTGTAAAAAATTTCGTTTTCAATTAGGTTGACAAATAAATTCTAATAATTGACAAGCATACAATCTCGTAATATTTTATAAAAAACTAATCTTAGCGAGGATAAATTAATGAAAAAACTGTTTTACATTGTACTGGTTATTGTCGCTTTAATGGTTGTCAGCCGTTTTGTAAAAGAGAATGGACGTCTGGCCTCCACGACCCCGGCTGTTGAAATTTCCGACCCCGTCACAGCCACATTGCCGGACCCAAATTGCATTTGTGATTCTGAGCCTGCTTGTGATGCTGCAGATGCGAATTGTGACAGTGATGAAACCAAAACCATCTGCAAATGCACCCAAGCCAACGGTGAAACCATCACTATTGAGCAAGATGTAGAAGATGTTGTTGAAACCGACCCTGCAGAAACTTCCGATGAAGATGAAACTTTTGTTGAAGAAAGCATTGTTACTGAGACAACAACCGCAGAAGAGCCTGCAGCTCCAGCTGCCGAACCGGTTAAAACCACCAAGTAACAATAAGAAAAAAAATGTTATTAAAAGCTGTTCGATTGAACAGCTTTTTTTATTGTTTTATAAAAAAAACACCTTATATATAGAAAAGAAAATTAAAGAACATAATATTAACGACTATTGCCGGCGAACTACCGGCCAAAGGAGAATAAAGATGAAAGTAGGAATTATCGGAGCCGGTTCAGTCGGCAGCACCACCGCCTTTGCCTTGATTATGAAAGGCGTTGCCCGTAAAGTAGTTTTAATTGATGCCAATCAAGAAAAGGCTCAGGCCGAAGCTATGGACTTGGCTCACGCGACCCCGTTTGCTTATGCCAACAAGGTCAAAGCCGGCACTTATGAAGATTTGAAAGGTTGCGAAATTGTTATCGTTACCGCCGGTGCCAACCAAAAACCGGGTGAAACCCGTATTGACTTGCTGGGACGCAATGTCAAAATTTTCGAAAGCATTATTCCGCAAATTGCCAAAGTTGCTCCGGATACAACCTTAATCATCACAGCCAACCCGGCCGATATTATGACCGAAGTTGCACTCAAATTATCCGGCTTCCCCAAAGAAAGAGTTATTGGTTCCGGTACTGTTTTGGATACCGCTCGTTTCCGTACCCTCTTGGGTTACCACTTAGGTGTTTCTCCGCAATCTATCCACGCCAACGTTATCGGTGAACACGGCGACAGTGAAGTCTTAGTTTGGTCTGCAGGTGATGCCGGTACTGTGTCTTTGGATAAATTGGCTGAAGAATTCGGTAAACCTTTCACACCTGAAGTTAAAGCTCAAATTGATGACGGCGTCCGCAATGCCGCTTACAAAATCATTGATGGCAAAGGTGCTACTTTCTATGGTATTGCCGGTGCTCTGTGCCGTATCTGCAGTGCCATTTCGAATAATGAATATGCGATTCTCAACGTTTCTACCCACCATGAAGACGTTGAAGGGATAAAAAATGTTTGCTTGTCTTTACCGACTGTTTTGGGCAAACGCGGCGTTCACAATGTTGTTTATCCGGTCTTAAACGACGAAGAACGCAGCAAATTAGCTTCCAGCGCTAAAGTTATGAAAGAATATTCCGACAAAGCTCTGGAAATGATTTCACAAAACTAAGTTTGCACGCGCAAAATATTTGCAAATCCCTTTCTTTTTACTTATATTAGGCAAGAAGAAAGGGATTTTTTTAATATTCAAGATTAAGAACGGAAGAAAAATGGTAGAAGTCGTCACCCTTGGTTGCCGTATTAACAGCTACGAGTCCGAGGTGTTTAAAGAAAAATTTCGCAATAGAGACAATCTCATCATTGTCAACACCTGCGCCGTTACCGGAGAAGCCGAACGCCAGTGTCGTCAAACGATTCGCAAACTGCGCAAACTTCATCCCGATGCTCAAATCGTGGCAACGGGTTGTGCCGCCCAAATTGCCCCCGAAAAATTTGCCGCCATGGAAGAAGTTGACCTGATTTTAGGCAACAAAGAGAAAACCGAAATTGAAAAATATCTCACCCAAGAACTCACCGAAAAAACCATTGTCGGCGACATTTTTTCTTATGACCAATGCGATTCTTATATGATTACGGGCTTTGAAGGACGCCATAAGGCCTTTGTACAAATTCAACAAGGCTGCAACCACCGCTGTTCTTACTGCATTATTCCTTATGCCAGAGGCCACAATCGTTCTGTTCCTCTGCCCGATATTTTATCCCAGATTCGCGAGCTGATAAAGCAAGGATTCAAAGAAATTTGCTTAACCGGTGTTGATATTTGTTCTTATAAAATTTCACCCGATACCAGAGGCTCATCTTTCAGCATTTTGGTTCAAACCATATTAGAAGAGATTCCAGAACTCCCCTCTCTGCAATTTGGCTCACTTGACCCCGCCGCGGTTGATGGCAAACTCATAGCTCTTATCGGGCAATATAAAAATATTTACCCTCATTTTCATTTATCAATTCAATCGGGCGATAATGAAGTCTTGCGCCAAATGCGCCGCCGCCACACCCGAGAAGACGTTATTAATTTATGTCAAAAAATACGTTCCGTCCGCAAAGATGCCACCTTCGGAGCAGACTTTATTTGCGGTTTTCCGACCGAAACCGATGAGCAATTTCAAAATACCCTAAAATTAGTAACCGAGGCACAAATCAACAAATTGCACGTTTTCCCCTATTCGGAACGCCCCGGCACACCGGCAGCTGCCCTCAAACAAGTTCCCATGGAAATTCGCAAAGAACGTGCCCGCCTTTTAAGAGAGCTAGGAGAAAGTGATGAGTAATTGGTTTCAAAAATTAGGTTTAGGCTTAAAAAAAACCTCCACCCAACTCACCTCAGGCATAACCGACATTTTCACCAAACGCAAAGTCGATTTGCAAACCTTGGAAGACCTGGAAGATTTGCTGATTACATCTGACTTAGGCGTTAAGGCCTCACAAAAAATCATTTCTTCTTTTGCCTCCCGCCGTCTCAATAAAGACGCCGACGAGCAAGAAATCAAAACCGAATTAGCCAACGATATTGAGGCGATTCTCAAGCCTTGCGAACAACCCTTTCTCATTGAAAAAAAGAAACCTTTTGTCATTTTAATGGTTGGCGTCAACGGAGCCGGCAAAACCACCACCATCGGCAAGCTCTCCGCCAAACTCAAAGAAAAATACCAAATTTCTTACATTGCCGCGGACACATTTCGCGCCGCTGCCGTCGAGCAACTCCAAGTCTGGGGAGATAGGAACAAGATTAGAGTTTATAAAGGCCCCAACGGTTGCGATGCGGCCGCTCTTTGCTTTGACGGCCTAAAAGAAGCTCTCACTCAAGGGGATGATATTGTGTTTATTGATACGGCCGGCCGTCTGCAAAACAAAACCGGACTAATGGATGAGTTAAGCAAAATCGTCCGCGTCATCAAAAAAATTATCCCCGATGCACCGCATGCAACCTTACTCACGATTGACGCCACCACTGGACAAAACGCCCTCAATCAGGCCAAAACTTTTAAGGATATGGTCAATGTCAACGGACTGATTGTCACCAAATTAGACGGCACCGCCAAAGGCGGCATAATCGTTGCCGTGGCTGAAGAAACCAAAATTCCGATTTATTACATCGGTATTGGCGAAAGCATTGAAGACTTAGACCACTTTAATGCGCACGACTTTGCCCGCCAGATTTTGAACTTAGAATAACAAAAAAGCCTGCTCTGATAAAAGAACAGGCTTTTTTTAATACTTCAGATTTTAGTCAACATCACATGCCGGCCACCAACAAAGCTTTACGGTTTCTTCCACACCGCTCCAATAGCTATCCGGAAAATTCCAATAAGCCGCAATCAACCGATTATTATAATCCACACATCCCAATCTTGCATC
>CALXOP010000058.1 GCA_944390035.1 uncultured Alphaproteobacteria bacterium
TTAGTATATGCATTTTTTATGATTTAATCAATATTATATTGCGTAATATTAAATTATCCTCTATCTATGTAGTAATTGTAATGTTTTTGACGGATTAAGAAGAATAATGAAAACGCATTTGGATTTAATCAGAAATTTTGCCATTATCGCCCATATTGACCACGGAAAGTCAACCTTGGCCGACAGAATGATTGAATTTTGCGGCGGATTGCAAAAAAGAGAAATGCAAGAACAAGTTCTCGACTCGATGGATATTGAACGCGAGCGCGGTATTACCATTAAAGCACAAACCGTTCGCCTGAACTATAAGGCCCATGACGGGAATACTTACCAACTCAATTTGATTGATACCCCGGGACATGTTGACTTCTCGTATGAGGTGTCACGCTCACTTTCTTCTTGCGAAGGTTCGGTTTTGGTGGTGGATGCGACCCAAGGGGTGGAGGCGCAAACTTTGGCCAATGTCTATATGGCGATTGATAATAATCATGAGATTTTGCCGGTTTTAAATAAAGTTGATTTGCCCTCTGCCGACCCGGAAAAAGTTAAAAAACAAATTGAGGATGTGATTGGTTTGGACACATCTCATGCGGTGGAGGCATCGGGCAAAACCGGTCTTGGGGTGGAAGATGTTTTGGAAGGAATTGTAAATTATCTGCCGGCCCCAAAGGGAGATGAAACTAAACCCCTTAAGGCGTTGTTGATTGATAGTTGGTATGACTCCTATTTGGGGGTTATCATTTTGGTGAGAATTAAAGACGGCGTTATTCGCAAAAAGCAACAAATCCGTATGATGTCTAATAATGCGGTTTATTCGATTGATAAGGTTGGTATCTTTACGCCGAAAATGCAAGATGTCGATGCGCTGTATCCGGGTGAGGTTGGTTTTATTACCGCGAGTATTAAAAGTGTCAGTGACTGCCATGTCGGTGATACCATTACCGATAACAAGCAGCCTTGTGATGCGCCTTTGAAAGGATTTAAGCCCTCTGTGCCGGTGGTATTCTGCTCTATCTTTCCGGTGGACAGCAGTCAATATGATAACCTAAAAGATGCTTTGGCCAAACTCAAGCTCAATGATGCCAGTATTGATTACCAAAATGAAAATTCAGCAGCTCTTGGACTTGGTTTTCGTTGCGGGTTCTTGGGGCTGTTGCATATGGAAATTATCCAGGAGCGTTTGGGCAGAGAGTTTGATTTGGATTTGATTACAACCGCACCTTCGGTTGCCTATAAAATCAACTTGAGCAACGGTAACCAAATAACACTGCATAATCCGGCGGATATGCCTGACCCGTCGACAATCGCCAGTATTGAAGAACCTTGGGTGAAGGCTACAATTTTGGTGCCGGATGAATATTTGGGCTCGGTTTTGAAACTTTGCACCGAACGAAGAGGGGAGCAAGAAGACTTAACTTATGTCGGCAATCGGGCAATGGTGGTTTATAAAATCCCCTTGAACGAAATTGTTTTTGACTTTTATGACCGCTTAAAATCGATTACCAGCGGATATGCCAGTTTTGATTATGAGGTTATCGGTTATCAGGCATCCGATTTGGTAAAGGTTCAAATTTTGATTAATGAAGAGGCGGTTGATGCCTTGGCTTTCCTTTGCCACAGAAGCGAAGCCGAATCTCGTGGGCGACAAATTTGTGAACGTCTTAAAGACCTTATTCCGAGACATTTGTTCAAAATCCCGATTCAAGCAGCCATTGGCGGACGCGTTGTTGCCAGAGAGACAATTTCGGCCTTGCGCAAAGACGTGACGGCAAAATGTTATGGCGGTGACGTAACCCGTAAACGTAAACTCTTGGATAAGCAGAAAAAAGGTAAACAACGCATGCGCCAGTTCGGTAAGGTTGAAGTGCCGCAATCGGCGTTTATTGAAGCCTTGCGTATCGGCGACCAATAAAGGTTCGGCTAAAGTAAAGAGAGCCCCCTAAGTCCTCGGATTTGGGGCTTTTTTATTGCAATTTTATAATATATTTATTTGCTTTTGCCTAAAGTGTGAGGAGAAGAAGGTGTGAGGATATTTTTTATATCTTTGAGAATAGTTTCTCTTTTATAGGTTATGGTATGGATGCCCAGCATTGTGGCGGCAGAGGTGTTTTTGGTTTTATCGTCAACAAAAATCAATTCATTAAATTCGCAATCTAATTTGTCTTTTACGGTTTGGTAGATTTTAGGGTCAGGTTTTAGAAGCCCTAGTTCAAAAGAGCAAAAACGATGTTGGGGTTTGATGATTTGATTGATTTTTTCATTTTCTCCCAAAACGGGGAGGGCGTTTGATAAAATGCAGTTTTCAATTCCTTGAGAGGAGAGAAAATTTTGTGCTTGTCTGGTTTCTGAGAAATATTCAATAATGCCTTGGTGAAAGGCTTTATTGATTTCGGGGAAATATTTTTTATCATACAAAATGCCATAAAAGTCGCAAAGCTGTTGGCATAGTTGCTCGAAAGGTACGAGGCCTTTCATATAGTCATTGTAATTAAATTTTCCTTTATTAGCCTCAAAAAGGGTTTGGTCTTGGGTGTGAGTTTTGCACCATTGGTGCAGAGGCTCAAGGCTGTATTGGTAAATGACATTGCCAACGTCCCAGATACAATATTTGATTTTGTTTATCTTTGCTCCTTTTTTCAGGCTAACAAAGAAACGCCTGATTGGCAATAAAAAACCTTCCCGATGAGGGGAAGGTTTTTTGTTTTGTTTAGGGCAGAAGCGGCGACCATGCCGGGTCGGAGCCTTCGCCAGGGGTGACTATCATCCGCTCGTTATAACCGGTGAGGTCGATTGAATATAATCTGACCGGAGAAGCGGTGCTGTTATCCTGACGGAAGTACATTAAGACACGGCCGTTTGGTGACCAGGTCGGACCTTCAACCAAGAAGCCGCTGGCCAGCAAGCGTTCGCCGGTGCCGTCCGGATACATAACGCCGATGTAGAATTGTCCGCCCGCCATTTTGGTAAAGGCAATGTAGTCGCCACGCGGAGACCAAACCGGTGTTGCATAGCGGCCGGAGCCAAAGCTGATACGGTGGACATCACTGCCGTCGGCATTCATGATATAAAGTTGTTGGTTGCCGCCACGGTCAGAGTTGAAGACGATTTGTGAGCCGTCCGGAGAATAACTCGGAGAGGTGTTAATTGCACCGCCGGAGGTTAATTGTTTGCTGGTACGGGTTGCCAAATCCATTTCATAAATATCACTCTTACCGCGAGAAGCATAGCTCAAGATAACCTTTTTGCTATCGGGTGAAAAGCGCGGTGCAAAGGTCATGCCCGGGAAGTTGCCAAGCAGTTCTTGACGGCCGGTTTCAATGTCTAAAATATAAACCCGCGGTGTGTCGCCGGCATAGGACATATAGGCTACCTTTTGCAAGTTGGGAGAGAAACGAGGCGTCAAAACCATCGATGCACCCGAGGTCAAGAATTTATGGTTTTCTCCATCTTGGTCCATAATGGCCAGACGTTTGGTGCGTTTGGTTTTGGGGCCGGTTTCCGAAACATAAACAATACGGGTGTCAAAATAGCCTTGTTCGCCGGTGAGGCGTTCATAAATTGCATCGGCAATTACGTGAGCAACTCTTCTCCAGTTGTCTTTGGTGGTGGTGAAGGATTGTCCTTTCATTTGATTTTGGGCATAAATATCCCATAAGCGAAATTCAATCCGCAGATGATTGCTGTCAACTTCCGTGATGGCACTTTGCACCAGAGCATGCGCGTTTATGGCTTTCCAATCTACAAAATTGGGTTGTTCATTAATAGAGGTCAGCTCTTGGATGTAGCTGTTCTCGGGGATGATTCTAAATAAGCCGGAACGCTCCAAGTCGGCAATGACGACATCTCTTATTTTGTTGCCGGTTTGGCCTAAGAAGAATCCTTCATGAATCATCTCAGGAAAGGCAATCGGTAAGGGGTCGCGCATGGCGCCGTTGACGTCAATTTGCAATTCGGCACGTGCCGGAAGAGCTATCAAGCTCAACATCAAAACAAATAAGTATTTTATTTTCATTTTTAATCACCGTCTTATAAGGGGAAATATTTTGCTTTTCATAATAGTATAAGAGAGTTAATAATCTCTTATCGGGGAGTTAAGTTTTTTGTAATAATTGGTTGTATAAACTTACTTAATCGGAACTAAGGGAGATGGGATAAGTGAATTTAAGTGAATTTAAGGAAAAATTGCCCAAATATAAGGCCTTGATTGGCTTTGACTACGGCTCAAAACGGTTGGGTGTGGCGGTGTCTGATTTGCTCTTGATGAGTGCGACACCTTATAAGATTATTCAACGCCGAAATATTGAGGCTGATTTAGCCGAGATTAAGAAAATTATTCAAGAAAAAGAAGTTGGCGGAATCGTCTATGGTTTGCCGTTGCAGATGAACGGTGAAGAAGGGCAAACCGCGCAAGAGGTCCGAAAATTTGCGCAACGCTTGGCACAAGAAATTAATCTGCCTTATTATTTTTGGGATGAAAGGCTCTCTTCTGCGGCTGTGGAAAGCGTGATGATTAAAGAGGCGGATTTGTCGCGGGCAAAGCGCAAAAAATCACTCGATGCCGGCGCTGCGGCCTATATTCTTCAGGGCTGTTTGGATGCGTTGAGCCGGATTTAATCTGTTAGATTTTGCTCTTGGCGGTAGGTTTGATAACTATAAGAGACCGCTTTGAGGGTTTGTATGAATTTTTCTTTATCCATAAAGTCAAATTTATCGGGCAAAACATGGTCAACTAAGTGCGCTATATCCTCATCGGTTTTGACATATTGCGGGGCAAAACGGCGGCAAAAAGCATAAGCCGAGCAATAAACCATTTCAGGCGTGCGGGTGTCATAGCCGATTGAGGCTAAGAGTTCGCTAATATCATCATTTTCAACCAATTTGGCTTGGGATGGCTTAAACCACAGGCCAATGCCTTGGGCGGATAAGTCTTTCCACGGGAAGGCTTTGCCTGGGTCAGGTTTGCGATTGGGCGCCGTGTCAGAATGCCCAACAATCATGTCTTGACGAATATTATATTTGGCAATTAATTCTTTAGAAAGAGCTACTAAGGTTTTGATTTGTTTGGCTTTGTAGTCTTCTTGCCCCATACTTAAATTTGAGATTTCAATGCCGATAGAGTGAGAGTTAAGGTCTGTGTCAATCCCATTCCAAAAGCCAATGCCGGCGTGGTAAGCGCGTTTGTCTTCTTCCACCACTTGGATGAGTTCGCCTTTTTCATTGATGATATAATGGCAACTTAGTTCCGATTTATCCAATATTTGCAGAATATCTTCACCTTTGAGTGCCGAGCAGTGAAACATCAGCATATCAATCGGGGTTTTGCGGTCATTATAGTGCGGCAGTGGTTCTTCGAGCATTGAGATACTCCTTAAGAATTTCGTTTTGACGTTTTAGGGATATTTTATGCGTTTGATGATAGTTTGTCCAGATGTAATTGCTGAAATCAAGCCAATCGGCAAAAGTTTTGAGCGGCTTGGTTTCTTCACGAAAATTACCGGCATTGTAAAAAATATCAAAATAACGGGCCAGGCGCTTGATTTGTTGTAATTCATTATAGCTCATGGTGGCGGTTTGCATTACCTCATAGGGCGGATATTTGGAATATATCATCTTTGAGGTTTGGGAGTGCCGGTCAATGGGCGCGCCTCTTAGGCGTTTGAGAATGCCGATTTGCAATTCCTCAGGGTGAGAGGCAAAGAGTTTATCAAAATCTTGGGCAAAAGTGGCAAAGGTTGAAAAAGGCAAACCCGCCACCAAATCAGAGTGAACGGCGGCACCGGTTTGTTCGCTGATGAATTGTAAATTCTCTAAAGTTTTCTTTTCGTCTTGACGGCGCGAAATGGCCTTAAGCGAGGGCTCAAAAAAACTTTGAACGCCGGCTTCCAAATGCAGGCCGTGTGCGGGAAAGTTTTTTATTTCTTCCAACATGGCCGGGCTTAACTTGTCGGGAAAAATCTCAAAGTGCAACATCATGCCTTCTTGCCAACGAGATTTGAAAAATTCAAGAATGCGTTTCACATTGGCAAATTTGAGGTTGAATGTGCGGTCAACAAACTTAAATTGCTTAACGCCGCGGGTGATGAGCGTATCCATCTTTTTTAAGAAATTATCCAGATTAAATTCTCTGACACCTTTCGAAAGTGAGGAAAGGCAAAACTCGCAAGTGAAAGGGCAACCCCGCGTGGCCTCAACATATATCAGGCGGTGGGCAATATCTTCATCGGAATACAGATAATAGGGCATTTTGAGTGTGTTGAGGTCGCAGATTGGCTCTTCTAAAACCTTTTGTGATGGTAAAATCCCTTGTTGCCAATTCTTTACAAAATGGTAGAGCGCGTATTCACCTTCGCCTTTGATAAGATAGTCACAATAGTTTAAAAATTCATCATATTCATAAGAGACTTCAGGACCGCCTAAGAACAAAACGGTTTGCGGGCTAATGGCTTTGATGATTTCGGCTACGCGGAGCTGGTCTTCAATATTCCAAATATAGCAACTCAAGCCTATGATGTCGGCTTGTTGGTTGAGGAGGGCTTCGGCAATTTCTTGCACGGTCGAATCTTTGCTAAACTCGCAAATTTTGCAACAGTCTTCAAATTCATGCAGGTTGGCTTTGAGGTATCTTAAGCCAAACGAGGTATGAGAATAGCGGGCGTTAATGGTGGAGAGAACAATTTTGGGTGCGGCTTGCGACATGTTTTTTATCCCGCCTGACGGCTTTTCATAATATGTTCGTAAGCATTGTTGATTTCGGCCATTTTCAGAGTGCAGCTTTCAATTTCTTGCGGAGAGGCACCTCGGGCTTGTGCCAGGTCGGGGTGATATTGGTTGATGAGTTCTTTCCAGCGACGTTTGATTTCTTTATCGCTGGCATTGTAAAAGACGCCTAAAACCTCATAATAATCTTGGATGGTGTCGTTGCTGGGTTTGAAGATAAAACGGTCTTTGATGATGATGTAATTGCCTTGCGGAAGCTCGATGATGTTGGCGATGTCTTCTAAAATGTCTAATTCATCGGGCAAAATTTCACCGTCAACGCTCGCGATTTTGAACAGGTTTTCAATGATGCTTTCTTTCATATCAAGGTTATCGTGCGAGAGCATTTTTAATTGCTTGGCATAGGATTGGTAGCCTTGTGTGGTTTGCTTGGCATCGTTGAAAATACGGGCGATTTTGGGATTACGGTCGGTGGCAAAAAGTTTTTTGAAAGTGCGGATTTCGTTTTCACTGACAACGCCGTCGGCTTTGGAGATTTTGGCGGCTAAACCGGCCATGGACTGAACAAAGGCAACGTCTTTGGCCTCTTGTGAACGAAGAGCCAGTTTGAGAGGGTTTACTTTTGACCAGAAGTTTAAGATTGAGCCCAGTTTTAACTTGCTTCTTAAGCCGCCTTCAAGTCTAAACGAATCGAAGAAAAAGCCTAAGATAACGCCGATAAACAACAGAACTTTATTTTTGAGCGTGAAACCGATTAAGCCACCGGCGATTTTGCCTAAGTTTTTGTTCCAAAAGTCCTCAAAGGCATAGCGGAGTTCTTTGCAATTTTTGCAACGCTTGCAATCAAATAAAAAGTGCCCGAGCAGTCCAAGTATGGCAACGCCCGCCCAGCCAAAAGTGAGGCCGCCTAAAACGGCACCCCAGAGTTTGCCTAAGACTTGGTCTATCAAATAGTTATAGTAACGATAGAGGTGAAACGGCAACATTAAACGGATGTTGTCATCAATTTGATTGAGCTTTTGTTTGAGAAAGGTTTTGACTAAGGTGCGGTCAATTAAAATATGACCTAAAAACATACCCCAAAAAAAACCCAGAGCTCCGAAAAAGCGAAGTCCGATAATTGCTAATGTCAGTTTGCCAAGTGGGGTCATTTATTTTGCTCTGTTGTTATACCTTGGTTTAATTTATTCGATTTTTGCCAAAAAAGAAAGAGATTAAAGGGTTATGGTTGATAACTGCGCCGGATAGTCTTTCGGGGTATGAATTAAGTTTTGGTGGCAGTTTCGTCGATAGCTGAAATAGTCAGTATTGCTATAAGTATCGATGTGAGAAGCTGAAATGTTTGCGAGCCCGTAATTTTTAAGGCGAGAGATGATAAAACCCTCAATATCAAACTGAAAATGCTCATTATCAGCTTGAGGAGTGAAAAATCTGGCATAGGTTTGGTCTTGGTTGATAAACTGCAAGTACATATCTTGTCGGCACTCAAAAGACTTTGTTTGCAGGCAGGGGCCGAGTGCGGCGGTGAGAGAGGATTTTTGTGCGCCATGTTGAAGCATTAAATCCAACGTGTTTTCCAAAATTCGGCCCAACGCTCCGCGCCAACCGGCATGAGCCGCGCCGATGACTTGATTTGCTTTATCATAAAACAAAACCGGACAGCAATCTGCCGTGTAGAGGCTCAACAAAATCCCCGGCCTATTGGTGACCATGCCGTCGGCATCGGTTTGATAAATCGTGGAATTGGTGATAAAAACAGCTTGATTGCTTATGCCTTCATGAAGCAGGGCTATGTTGTCATAGCCAAGGCCGAACTGTTGCGCACTGAGCGTTAGGTTAGAGATAATGTTTTGCTTGTTATCCTGACTGGCAAAGGCTGTGTTGCGACTGGCGTAAAGACCTTGCGAAATTCCGCCTAAACGGTCAAAAAAGCAATGTTTGCTTGTAGGAATATTGGGTGCAAAATAACTCATTTGAAACTTGTTCCAAAGGAAAGCGGTGCAATTTGCAAATAATCAGCCACGGTTTGTCCTAAGTCGGCGTAAGTTGCTCTTTGTCCTAAATCTTGGGGGGTAATGTTTTTGCCAAAGCACAAGACAGGCACTTGCTCGCGTGTGTGGTCCGTTCCCTTAAAAGTTGGGTCGTTCCCATGGTCAGCGGTGATGAAGCATACGTCATCTTCCCTTAAATGCGGCAAAATATCGGGCAGGCGTGAGTCAAAATATTCCAACGCTTGAGCGTAGCCTTGAGGATTGCGGCGGTGTCCGTAGAGCATGTCAAAGTCTTCAAAATTGGTGAAAATCAGGCTATCTTCGGGGGCTTCCTGCATGGCTTTGATGGTGGCATCCCATAGGTTTGGCAGTTCAGCCGCATGGATGGGATTGGTTATGCCGCGGTGGGCAAAGATGTCATTAATAGCGCCAATGGCATAGACGTGCTTCCCTTGCTGTTTGAGGTAATCAAGCAAAGTTTTCCCGAAAGGTTGGGCGGCATAGTCTTTACGGTTGGTGGTGCGGGTGAATTCACCCGATTTTTCGCCAACAAAAGGACGGGCAATTACACGGCCGATGCGATATTCTTGCACATATTTATAAGCAATCTCACAAACCTGATACAATCTTTCAAGCCCGAAATATTTTTCGTGCGCGGCAATTTGAAAACAACTGTCGGCTGAGGTGTAGCATATCGGTTGATTTGAACGGATGTGTTCTTCACCCAGCTCTTGAATAATGACCGTTCCGGAGGCGGCAATGTTTCCTAAAATTCCACTTAATTTTGCCTCACGACAGATGTTGTCAATGAGAGCTTGCGGAAAAGACGGATAGTCCGGCTTGAAATGCCCCCAACCTTGCAGATTGGGAAGACCTGCTAACTCCCAATGGCCGGAAACGGTGTCTTTATCCTTGCTGATTTCTTTCATGTGACCATAAGCCGAAGGAAGATTGAGCCTGGCCGGAGAAGATGGTTTGAGCTCTGTTTTGAGGTTGGAGGCTGCAAAAGCTGCTTTATCTAGCCTAAGCGAGAGTAAGTTTGGAATATTGAGCTTTGGAAAAGCTTGAGCAATATGCCCAAAAGTGTTAGCTCCCTCATCGCCAAAAGATTTGGCATCAGGGGCGCCGCCTATTCCAAACGAATCCATCATAAATATAAGAGCTCTGGTCATTGTTTCCTCCTTGATGATTTTTTATCATAGAGCTTGAGCGGAGGATGTCAAGCCTCACTCTTTTTCAGGAACAAAGGATGGTGCAAAGAGGTTTTTATCATCTTCTTGTAAATCAAAACTCAATCCGGCTAAGGTGGGCAAAGAGTGAATCAAGTGGTGAGTGATAAATGGGCGCTCGGTGTAGCTTTTTATTTGTTCAACCAACTGAGGATTGTTTTTTTGATAGGCTGAGTTAACCCATAATAAGAAAGGAATTTCATACATTGGAGGTGTTTGTTTTTTTGGATTTGTTGTGTGGCAATGACAGCTAGTAGGATCTAAATAGACATCATCTCCATGATCACTAAAGTATAAAACAAAGCTTTGCTCTTGTCTTTTATTTATACGTTTGACGACTTGAGATAAAACGTAGTCTGTATAGCGAATACTGTTGTCGTAATCATCAAATGTTTTTTCAAAAGAATTTTTGTTATGTTCTTGAAAAACATCAAAAGATTTTGGAAAACGGAATCCGTAATGGGTGTGACTGCCGGCTAAATGTAAGAAAATTATTTTTTTGGGGGAATTATCTTGTAGTGCTTTATCTAATTCCGGTAATAAAGCTTCATCAAAATGACTATCTGTGTTATTGCTGATGATATAACTGGCTTTATCATTTATAAAGTTTGTTACGGCAGAATCATGAGCGATGACACTGGTTAAATTGTCGTATTTTCCTTGTGAATATTGGTTAGAAAGCCAAAAACTTTTGAAACCTGCCTGATTGAAGATATTTATGAGGGAGCCTTGTCTTATACCTTCTTTGACGTGTCCTTTGTGACTAAAGGTTAAAACATCTCTTAATGCTAAAAGAGTTGATGCATGAGGCGTGGTAATGTTTTTAAAAACAATCGGCTTTAAGTCTTGGTTGCTAAAAGGTGTGGTTGGGCGATTATAACCATAATATCCAAGGTGGTTACGGTCGGCAGATTCTCCAATTATGACAATGTAGGTTTCACCTTTTGTTGGCGAATTTGAAGATTTTAGGTTGGTGAAATGTGGAACTTTGTGTTCTTGCTGAAGTTTGATTAAATCATATTTGTCTTTATAGTAATTGTAGGTTGATTTTGCAAACCGATAAGGAAGAAGTTGATAGCGATTGAAAATCGTTGAGTGGAAACCCTTATTTATAGAAAATATTAATGCTATCAGGGTGATTAAAACGAAAGAATTCTTTGCCTTTGTTGTGATATGGAATTTTGAGGTGTAATACCAACAAAATAAAATAATAAATAAAAAGATTGCGCTTGTGCATAAGATGTAGGTATCAAAGGTGTTGTAGATAAATTCTGTGGTTTCCGATACGTTTGAATCCAAAATGATTTGAATGGAAAAATGCATGAGTTTGTAATCAAATAAATGTAAGTGGCAAATTTCTATCCAAGATAAAAGATAAAAGACTAAAAATAATCCCATCAAAATCTTGTGAAATCGTTGTGATAATAAAGAAAAAGGAAAGCATATTCCTAATGCGGCTATCATATTGTAGATAATACGTTTGGTAAGGTGGCTATCTCCTTCAATCAGACGAGGAGCTAGAATAGGGAACAAAATATAAATGTATAAAGTGAGCCAATATTTTATGGTGGAGGAAAAACGGAAAATATTTTGCATTTTAGATTACCGATTTTTAGTTGATTATTGAAATAATTCGGCAACCTATAATAAATATAATAATTTGTAAATACTATTTATTGGTGTTTGTAGATATTTTGGATAAAATTAAAAAAAGTCCAGCAATTGCCGGACTTTCTTGCAAAAATTATGCAATTTTTTCTATGATTTCGGGGGTAAGGTGGGGCTTGCTCGCTTCTATCTGAATTGCTTGTTGGATGTCTGCGGCGGCTTGCTCCCACTCGGCTTGGGTTTGCGCATGAATATAAGCCAGAGGCGTATCTGGCTCGACCTTATCACCAATTTGGCAGAAATTGCTAAAGCCGGTTGCAAAGTCTAACTTTTGGTCGCTACGGGTGCGTCCGCCTTTGAGCTTGATTAAGCTCAGGCCGATATCACGAGTGTGCATTGAGGCGACATAGCCGGTAGTGTTGGCAAATACCGGCTTGATGATGGCGGCTTGCGGCAGATAAGAATCGTATTTATCGCAAAAGTCTTTGGGGCCACCGAGAGAAGATACCATTTGGGCAAATTTTTCAAGTGCGGCGCCGGAAAGCCATGCTTTTTCCAGTTTGGTGCGGGCGGAGGAAATGTCTTGTGCCTGCTTGGCATTGACCAATAATTCGGCACAAAGCGCCAAAGTGATTTCGGCTAATCTCGGGTCGGGATTTTTGTTTTGCAAAAATTCAACGGCTTCTTTAACTTCCAGGGCATTGCCGACCGTGTGACCCAAAACTTGATTCATGTCGGTTAGGAGTGCAGAAGTTTTTGTGCCGGCCGCATTGGCAACCGAAACAATGGAGCGGGCTAATTTTCTGGCATCTTCAAGATTACTCATAAAAGCACCGTTGCCGCATTTTAAGTCCATTACTAGATATTCTAATCCGGCGGCTAATTTTTTGGAGAGAATCGAGGCGGTTATCAGCTCAACAGATTCAACCGTGCCGCAAACATCACGGATGGCATAGATTTTTTTATCCGCCGGTGCCAGATTTCCGGTTTGGCCGATGATGGCACAGCCTACCTCTTTGACAGTTTGGCGGAATTTTTCATTTGAGGGAGAGGTTTGATAGCCCGGAATCGAATCAAACTTATCCAATGTACCGCCGGTGTGGCCTAAGCCACGGCCGGAAATCATCGGGACATAAACATCACAACAAGCAAGTAAAGGGGCTAACATCAAGCTGACTTTATCTCCGACGCCACCGGAAGAATGCTTATCAACGATTGGTTTATCAAACCCACGCCATTGCATAACATCTCCCGAATCCCGCATGGCAAGTGTGAGGGCTGCGGTTTCTTCTGCATCCATATGTTGTAAGAATATGGCCATGGTGAGTGCTGCAGTTTGGGCATCCATAATCGAGCCATCGGTGACACCTTGGATAAATTCGGAAATTTCAGATTGCTTTAACTTCTGTCCGTCGCGTTTTTTGCGGATGATTTCTTGAGGGAGCATGTTAGTATCCTTGTTTAATGGTTTGAATTAAATTATCGAGAAGCGAGCTGGCACCGATGCGAAATCTTTCGGGGGTAATCCACGGAGTTCCCAAAACGGTTTGGGTTAAAACCAGATATTTTTTTGCATCTTCTATGGTCTTGATGCCGCCGCTGGCTTTGAACCCGGCTTTGCGGCGAGAGGCTGATATCGTTTCCAAAATGGCATTGGCAGCCTCGGGCGTGGCCGAAATTTCAGTTTTGCCGGTTGAGGTTTTGATAAACCCTACGCCGTAGTTGAGGCAAAGCTCAGTTGCTTGCGCAATTTTGGAAGTGGTTTTGAGTGCGCCTGTTTCTAAAATGATTTTGGTGGTGTGCTCCCCACAAAGGTCAGTTGTGATTTTTAGAAATTCGTCACAATTTTTAAAATTGCCTTGTAAAAAATCATTATAAGGAAAGACGGCGTCTATTTCATCAGCTCCGTTTTTCAGGGCTTGCGTGATTTCGTTTTTAAGTTTTTTGAAATCAGATGAGCCTTGCGGAAAATTAACCACAGTGGCAATTTTGACAGGAGAATCTTTGAGCGCTTGCTTGGCCTGAGCAATAAATTTTGGCCAAATGCAAACGGCAGCTACTGCTCCGTAAGGGGTATTGGCTTTTTCGCACAGGGCTTCAATTTGATAGACACTATCATGATCGCCCAGAGAGGTTAGGTCCAGACAACTGATTAAAATTTTGGCGGCGGTTACATCATCCATTGTCAATATCCTTAATAAAAGCAGTTATCAAACGACTTAAATTTTGGGCGGCTTTTTGTCCTTCAGCCAGAGTTTCTTCATGGCTGGGAGAGATTTTTTGCAGACCCGTGCCATAGTTGGTGATGACGGAAACGCCCAGTACTTTCATTCCCGAATGCACGGCGCAGATGACTTCGGGAACAGTGGACATTCCGACCGCGTCGGCACCTAAAGTTTGAAACATTTTAATCTCGGCTTTGGTTTCAAAGGTTGGACCTAATGTCCACAAATAAACACCTTGCTTGAGCGTTATTTTTAGGGATTTGGCAACAGAAAGAGCCTTTTTTTGGTAGTCAAGAGTATAGGCGTCGGCTAACCCTGGAAAACGAGGACCAAAGCGCTCATCATTGGGACCTATTAATGGATTGGTGCCGCTTAAGTTGATGTGGTCGGTTATCAGCATTAGCTCTCCCGGGGCAATTTTTTTGCGGAGAGAACCGGCCGCATTGGTGACAATGAGTGTTTTGATGCCTAGCAGTTGAAAGGCTTTGATAATGGTGTTGATGAGCTGCGGAGGATAACCTTCATACAAATGAAAGCGTCCTTGCATGCACAAAACTTCATGTCCGGCAAGACGGCCGACAATGAGGCGTCCGCCATGGCCTTGGACGGTACTGCGCGGAAAACCGTTAATATCGGTGTAGTTAATAGAGACGGCATCTTGTATCGAATCCGCAAGTGCGCCTAAGCCGGAGCCCAAAATCAGGGCAATTTGCGGGTGAAAGTCGCCTATGCGGGTACGGATTTGTTCGGCGATTTTGTGCATCATTTCAATAGCTCCTTGGCGCTAAAAGTGGCGGGAAAAATTTTTGCTAAAGGCAGAGTTTGTTTTACCCCTTCCATATCGGCCAGATGGATGAGCGTATCGGGGGTGGCAAATTCGGCTATTCTTTGTAAGCAAGCTCCACAAGGTAAAATGAGCGGTGAACTATCGGCAATAACCAAAATTTCTTGGATTTTTTTATCGCCTTCGGCAACCATGGCCGCAATAGCTCCGGCTTCGGCACATGTGCCGCAGGGATATGAGATGTTTTCAACATTGCAGCCGGTATAAATTTTTTTGCTCGTGCTTAAAATGGCCGCGCCGACTTTGAATTTGGAATATGGGGCATAGGCACGTTCTCTGGTCTCTCGTGCTTGGCGGTATAATTCTTTGAGCTCTTCCATCTTGCAAACAATCCTTAAAAGTTTTATTAATGATTTTGTGCGTATAATAGCAAATATTATAAAAATTTAGCAAAGATTATTTTATCTGTTCACATTTTTCGAGGGGAATAAACGTGAAAAAAGTTTGGTTGATTCTTGGGGCCGTGATTATTTTAGCAGTGGGCGGCGTATCTATCTATATTTCTACTATCGACTGGAATCAGCACAAAGATAAAATAGCTGAACAATTTAACGATATTACCGGCAAAAAAGTGGTGTTTGCCGGACCGGTCAGCTTTAAGCTGTTGCCTTCTCCAAAACTGACGGCAACAAATATTAAAGTATTTAACCCTAATCAAACCATCAAAGACAAGCCTTTAGCTACCATTAAAAGTTTGGAGGCAAATTTGTCTTTGCGTCCGTTGCTGAGCGGGGATTTTGAAGTGGTGATGATGTCGTTGATTGAACCCGAAATGTGGTTTAATGTTGAAGCAGACGGAAAACTGAACTGGCAGACCCCTTTAACCGAAGCACAAAAACAAAGTTTGGAAGATATTAAAATTTCTTTAGACAGCGTGCTCTTAGAAAAAGCTAAAGTTAATTTTACGGATGATAAACACGGGATTGATACCCATTTGGATAATTTGAACGGGGAAGTGATTGCCGAAAGTGTGTTCGGCCCGTATCGCATTGAGGGAAGTTATGTCAAAGGAAAAAATCCTGAAGGCTTTGCCATTTCTTTGGGGCAATTTTCAGAGAGTTTTGCAACCTCGGTGAATTTTGTTTTGAACCAACCGGCCTCACAATCTTATTTGCGGTTTGACGGTACGGTTTTGCTTAAAAACAGCGCCGTGAACGGAAACTTAATTATTGAATCAAAAAAGTTTAAGGAATTTTTTGATTCAACACTTCCTAACCAAGTGTTAGATGAAAATTTAGACTATCCTTTGGCTTTGTCTTTGGAGCTTGATACCAATAAATCGCGTATCAGCATGTCTAATATTGTGGTGAAATTCGGTCAATCTGCCGGTGCCGGAAATATTTTAATTCCGCTGTTTGAAGATGAATTTGTGATTGATGAGAATCGTCCGGTGGAGCGTAGGCAAATTGAAACCGCATTTAATATGACGGATTTGGATTTGACGCCTTGGGTGGCTTTGTTGAAAAAAGGCTTGAATCAACAAAGTCAAGAGGGAAGTGTTTATCAGCCAATGTTTGATTTTGATGTTTTGGCGGATTTGAAATCAATCAAAACTACTTACAATGGGCAAAATATTAAAGATTTTGTTTTGAGTGCCGATTTTGTGGAGAATAGTTTTGATATTCGGGAATTGAGCGGCGTTTTGCCCGGTGAGACAAAGTTTAAGCTAAGCGGCGATGTCTTTTCGGATGAAGAAAAGTTAACCTATAATTTAAAGACCGAACTTTCAGCCAATGATTTGCAAAAGTTTGCCTCTTGGCTCGGCTACGATATTGAGCCGGTGGCTCCTTCGACTTATCGACGAGCAGAGGTTAAAACAAGTGTAGCCGGTAATTTGAAAAATATTAAAATTTCTCCTTTGGATGTAACGCTGGATAAAACCGTGGTGTCGGGTGAAGTGGGGATTATTCGCGGGGAACGTCCGCAAATTTATGCCGCACTTAATTCCGACAGTATTAATTTTGATAATTACGTTAAAGGTTTGCCGGAAGAATATCGAGATAAGCCCGAAAAAGAAAAAATGGCGTATCGTTTTGCGCAATTGGCGCGCTTAAATGATTGGGATGTGGATTTCAGAGGCGGCTTGGATTTGGGAATTTATGAAAATGTACCCTTTGAAAATACCATGCTGAATTTTAAGCTCTCGCAAGGTGTGATGAAAATAAATCAACTCACAATCGGTAATGTCGGTAATGCAAAACTCGCTTTTGAGGGAGATATTTCGGGATTTGGCAAAACACCGCAAGTCGAAAATTTGAAATATGACGTCAGTACGCAAAATTTTGAGGCTTTTTTGACAAAGTTTGATTTGCCTAAGCCGAATATAAATTTGAAAGATTTGCAAAACTTTACTTCGCAAGGAATTGTGACCGGTAGCTTTGACCGCGCCGCCATGAAAACAGTTTCAAAATTAGGTAATTGGGATGTTACTTATACCGGACAAATCAGCCAAAATGACAAAGGGGCTTTCTTGGATGGAAATATTGAGTTTAAGACGCCCGATTTTGTGAAGTTTGTTAATGCTCTCAATTTTGATTATCAGCCTAAAAGCTATGCATTGGGTTTGTTTAGCCTCAATGCCAAACTGGCTAAAAACGGCGGGGTGTTTAAGCTCAGTGATGCAAATGCATTTATTGGCGCCAATAATATTAAAGGTACAATCTGGGTGGATAAAAACGGTGCAAAACCTAATATTGTTACGGATTTGCGCATTTCTCGATTTGAGCCAAGTCGTTTCTTCTATAATGCCGGTGGAAATACTAAAAAAGATAATCCGATGATGGCAATGCGTTCGGAAAATGATGAGCAAGTACAATTCTTGCGTAAGCCTGTGTTTGATACTACCCGACTGAATTATGATTTTTATAAAACTTTTCATTTATCGGGTAAGTTTGTGATTGAGGAATTGGTGCATGATAAATATACATTTAAAAATGCACAATTTTCAGCCAATGTTAAAGATGAGGGCATGGATATTACAAACTTCAGCTCAAGATTAAATGATGGGCAAGTCAGTGGTAATGCAAGTCTGGTTTGGGCGCAAAAACCTGAGCTGAACTTGAATTTTAATGTCTCGGACCAAAATATTGATAATTATTGGAGCGGGGAAAAATATGGTTTGCGTTCGGGACGTATAAGTGCCGATGGAAATCTGGTACTGCCGGCTTCCTCGGTTGAAGAAATGGTGATGGGGGCTGTGGGAAAAGTTAATCTCGCTGTCCAACGTCCGGTAGTTAAAGGTTGGAATTTCGGAAAAATTCAAGAAGATTTGAAAACCAGAGATCGTTCCGAAGGCTTGGCTAGTTTGGCCAGCAGTAATTTGCAAACCGGAGAAACGGTGTTTGATGCTTTTCAGACAGGGTTGAATTTTAACAAAGGAAAAGTTGTGTTTGAGGGGGCTAAGTTTCTTTCGCCCGGTGTTGCTCTTGAGATGTCCGATGAAAGCAATTTGGAAACTTGGGATATGGCGGCCGAGTTTAAGACAACTTTAGCTGAATTGACGCAGATTCCTCCGTTTAGTTTCAGATTGAGCGGAAGTATGACGAATCCCGAATTGGCGGTTGATGTTAAACCAATTACGGATACATATGATGCCAAATGGGCAAAAGCAGAGGCCGATAAAAAAGCCGCCGAGCAAGCGCGATTAGATCATCTTAAAGAATTAATGGAGATGCAACAAAATCGTGCTAAAGAAATTAAAAATACCTTGGATTTGGAAGTTGTGGCCGAGTTTGACAAGTTAAGCCCGACGGCAGTGAGTGAACAAGCTAAAAATCAATATCAGACCCTGAAAAGTGAAATTGATAAAACTTCAAGCGGTATTGATGAAATTTTTACTCTGGGTTTAACGCAAGAGTTTGATGAAACCTTGCCTCAGGCTCTGTCAAAAAGAAACGATGTCTATGGGGATGATGTGAATCGTTTGAAAACTCAAATTACGCAAATTTATGTTGATGATTTGAAGTTTCAAATTAATGACACTTATACCAAAATCAGAGATACTTATAATCTCTCAAAAGAAAAGGCCAATGCTTATCGAGATGCGTTTGCCAAATTCCCGCAGCGCTTGGCTAAAATCAAAACCGAATATAATATTGAGACCGATAAGTTGGTTAATCAGCTCAAACAAGATATTGAAAATAATTTGCTGTTTATTGATGAGGCCAATTCTCAGATAGGAAAAGCTTATTTGACCAAACAAGATGTGGCTAGTGCCGAAGAGTTAAAGAGCTTTTTGGATGAGATGAAGGAAACTGAGACTAAGGTTAATAAAGAACTGAATATTTTAGATGAAAATATTGAACGTTTGTTAGATTATGCAGCAGAATCCGTCAGCCTGGAGGAGAAATCTTATCAGGCTCGGGTAAAGGCTGCCGAACAAGCAAAAAAAGTTCAGGAAAATATCGGTAAAATTTCAAATTCATCCGGACAAAATAAAACGATTGTTCGTGATATTGAAGATATTGAAAAATCGGAAAAAGTTTTGAGTGAGCAACCTGTCAGAGTGTTGGACTTTTCTAAGGATATGCCGGAGGCAAAAAAAATATCATCTTCAAAGAAAAGCTCTGAAAAACAGACCCCTGAAGTCAAAGAAGAAAGTTTGGGACTGATTAAAAAAGCAACCGGAACAATTGCCAAAGCAAGCGGTGTCATTGTTAAGAAACAATAGTACTAACAGTTGTTAAATCTTGCTTGCCGATACTTGCCGAATCTTTTTTTTGTGATACAATTTAAGTATTATATCACATGCTGTTTCGGGAGAGTTATCATGCATAAAAAGCCAGAAGTTTGTATCTTACCGGTGGCCGGATTATCAACCAGAAATTTGCCGGCAACAAAGGCTTTACACAAAGGTTTTTTGACGTTACATGGTATTCCGATTATTCAATATTCGGTTAATGCCTGCGCCGAAATCGGAATTAAAGAAGTGGTCTTTATTTACAGCACTCAATCCTCCAAAGAATTGTTTGAAACTTATTTTTCTCCTTATCCTTGGTTGGAAGAACATTTGGCAACTCATAATAAGTTAGATTTGTTGCAAAAGGTCAGAGATATTATTCCGGCAGGGATGAAGTTTTCATTTGCCGAACAAAAAGAGCCAAAGGGAAACGGTCATGCCATTTTGATGGCGAAAGATATTGTCGGGGACAGAGATTTTATCGTGATGTGGCCTGATGATGTGTATGTCAATTTGCATGGTGAGGGTATTTTGAAACAGTTGGTCGATGTTTATGAGACCGAAGGCGGTATGGTGGAAAATATTATGGAATTCCCCAGAGAAGACATGGTGCGGTATGGTGCATTAGTCGGTGCGGTTCGCGATGGCCGCGTAGTGCGGGCTAAAGGTTTGGTGGAAAAACCGGCTTTGGAAAATGTGCCGTCTAACTATGCCAGTATGGGGCCTTATATTTTGCCTAATGAAATTATGAAAATTTTGCCTGAGGTCAGAAAAGGAGCAAACGGTGAAATTAATTTGACCGATGCCATGGAACTGGCGGCTCAACGCGGGATGAGACTTACCGGTGTGTTGTGTGATGTGTTGCGTTTTGATTGCGGTACGGCTAAAGAGTTAGAACGCTCGAATCTTAAATTGAGTCTGATGCAGGATCCGGATTTGCGGGCCTATGCGTCGGAACTTTTGCATACAATGTTGGTTTAGAGATAAAAAAAATCCCCGCTTGAGCGGGGATTTTTTGTTGTTGCTTAGGCTTATTTTACTTCACCGACATACATACCTGTGGCAACTGCGGCTTTGACATAGTCGCTGTGCGGATTTAAGAGGGTGGTGCCTTCTTTTAAGACTTCTTCTATTGTGGCAGAAGAAACTTTACCATCTTTCCAGATAACCATGCGGTTGGTTTCACCTTTATCTAATAATTCGATGGCTTTGGCGCCGAATACGGCAGCTAATGTGCGGTCAAAGGCAGTTGGTGCGCCGGCACGTTGAACGTGACCCAAACGAGTAACACGGGTTTGGAATTCGGTATAGCGTTTGTTGATTTCTGCACTCAGATAATCGCCAATACCACCGTAAACTTTTTCGCCAATCAAGTTTTTGGCGCCAACGATGTGTTCGCCATCTTCGTTTTTGATACCTTCAGAAACAACAATAACGGCATGATTACGGCCGGAGGCCTTAACTTGTTTTAATTTTTCGATAATAGAATCGATTTTGTAAGGAATCTCCGGAACCAAACAAACGTCAGCTTGTCCAGCCAGAGCGGCATGCATTGCCAAGTGGCCGGCATCACGTCCCATAACTTCCAAAATCAAAGCGCGGTGGTGTGAACGAGCAGTTAAATTAAGGCTGTCAACCGCTTCCATACAAACTTGAACGGCAGAGTTAAAACCAACCGAAAATTCGGTAATCGGGGTGTCATTATCAATAGTTTTAGGAATACCAACCATTTTGATTCCGGCGCCTTTGCAGTAGTTACCGCAAATGTTCATGCTGCCGTCACCACCGATAACAACAATCGCGTCTAAGCCCAACTCTTTAACGCCACGACCAAATTTGGCTGACATTTCTTCCAAAGATTCCATCTTAACACCTTTGTTGAGGGAGCCCAGATAAGAACCGCTTAATCTCGGCCATGGAGAATCTGAAAAACTGTGTTCGGTCAAAATCTCGTATTGAATAGGAGTTTCGGTTAATCCGTCAGTACCGTTTAGAATACCGTAAACTTCCCAACCTTTTTGTGTGGCCGCATTAACAACGGCGCGAATAGTTGCGTTCAGACCTGAACAGTCGCCACCACTGGTTAAAACACCAATCTTTTTAGTATTATTCATTGAAAAACTCCTATTTTTGTTCATTTACTCTTGATTCTTTATCAATTTTGCTGTATAATCTATTACAAATTTTAAGGGAATATTTCCAGTAAAATTTTTGGTTATCATAGTTTTTTTTCTCAACATATTTTATAGGGGCTCAGATTTATGTTATATAATGACAATTTGAATAAACTGCAACATCAACTTTGTGAGTTGAAATTAGAGGAGCGTCGTGTTTGTTCAGATATTCGCCATTTGGTCTCTCGGAATAAAACTATTGATTTCTTTCAGGCAAAACAGTTGAACTCTTTACGAACCGGCGTTAAGAAAAAGATTGAGCGGGTTGAAGCTAAAATTATGCCCAATATTATTGCTTAATCTTTTGGTTAAATCAAGTTTGCAAGAGGCTCTGGATTGAAAGAGCCTCTTTTGATAGAGAGATTTTGCTTGCAAATGATAATTCGATATGTTAAATAACCTTTGTTTTAATGTGTAACCTTTAGATAAATTGAAAAGGGGTGATTTAAGTGGTTCAAGTTACTGTTATTGGTAATGACGTTGCTCAATCTTTGAAAGTTTTGAAAAAGAAAATGCAAAGAGAAGGTATTTTCCGTGAAATGAAACTCAGACGTTGTCATGAAAAAAATTCTGAAAAGAAAGCCAGACGTCAAGCTGAGGCTATTCGCAGAGCTCGCAAACAGTTGCGGAAACGCTTAGATACTGAAGGATTCTAAAGAATCTTTAGCAAAAAACAAAAGAGGCTAATTATTTAGCCTCTTTTTTTAGTGTTTTATGTTAGTTATTGTGCTTGAGTGATTTCTTCACAAGCGTAATAGCCGAAACAATTGCTTGCGCTCGGCTTCATGCCGGCCGCCGTGCAGTCTTCCGGACGGTACTGATATTGGGGTTGGCAACAGCCCATATAATATCCGCTTTCATAAGGGCATTCGCCAATGGGACGGTATCCTGCCGGACAGCCGTGTCTGGTATAGCCGGCTTGGGGGCAGTCTTGCGGCGTGTCATAATTGAGCTCATCGGCGGTATAATAGTCGGTGTCAACAGAGCTTTCTGAGGAACTATCGGAATTTGGGGTGTTGATTATGGAGCGAACACCTGCTTGTGATGCTTGGGTGAGGGCAAAGAGTGAAATGATGATTGCGGCGCAAGTTTTTATCATGATTGTATCCTTCTTTGGTTATTGGATATAGAATATGTTAATATAGTTACAATTTTGTAAATTTTTGAGCCGGAAACTGTATAAAAAAAGACGGTTTCTTATATGTTCTCAGAAACCGTCAAAGGAGAAAGAATTTTTTAGTGGGTTTGTAATTTTTTGCGTAATAATTCATGTTTTTCACGGAGCTTCTCTCGCTTTAATTGTTCAATTCTTATAAGGTTTTTCCAAATATGGGGTCCTTCTTTGCAAGTGAGCATATCCAAGCGGATATGGTCAAAGCGTAGGTCTTGTGTGGCATCGGCTTTTTCCATGTTCCCTCCTTATCATGAATAAGTATATTATAAGCGTTTTTTTTTAATTATTCCAGTACTTTAAATGATTTAGCGTGATTTAGCTTTTTTTGGGGAAAAGTAAGAATGTTTATTGTTGGGGAAGCAATATGAGAGGGGATTATATCCTTTTATAAAATAAAAGCTCCCGTTTGAGGGAGCTTTAAAGTTGTTTATTTGCTTATTTTCTGGATTTTTTAGGCTTCGCGAGTTTTTTTCTCGCTTCTCCCAGAATTTTGCTGCTTATTTGTCTTGTCTTTTGTTTTAAGATGGCACTTTGTTGTGACTGTCCGCAATGTCTTCGATTCAACGCATGTTGTGATATGGCGTTGATTGGTGCTGAAGTTTCAGTGATATGCTCTTTTGTCTTTGGAGATGATGTTTTCCAAGGAGGCAAGAGTGCACATACCGCTGGCGGAATTGTAATTCTTTCAACAAAATTCAGCAAAAATAAAATGTTAAACAGTTTCATAATTGTAAATTTTTTGTGTTAGACAATATATTAATAATCTCAATAATATTCAAATTAGGGAGAGTATATATTTTTTGATTAAAGATGCAATGTTAAATATTGTGAAATTGTGTGTTTTTGTAACCTTAGCGTCGGTTGCTATCGCTTCCCTCGCTAAGTAACAAAACGTTTCACCACACTAAAAAAAGCTCCATTAGGAGCTTTTTTTAGAGGTCTTGCTTCGTAGGTTTCGCTTATTTATAAGCTCAACAACTTCGCTTCGGTCAAGCGTTTTATAACCTTAGCGTCGGTTGCTATCGCTTCCCTTGCTAAGTAACAAAACGTTTCACCACACTAAAAAAAGCTCCATTAGGAGCTTTTTTTAGTGTGGTGCCCTGGAGAAGACTTGAACTTCCACTGCCTGAGGCAACATGCACCTGAAGCATGCGCGTCTACCAATTTCGCCACCAGGGCTTAAATTCGCTTTCTCTTTTAGCTTAATTCTTGCTAAATTGCAAGAACTTATTTTAAAATTTCTTCCAGATAGCCATAAGAATCAAGCAAGAGATAGCTCCCTAAGCATAAGCGATAAATAACAAATGGCAAAAAGGTCGATTTTTTTAACCACCACATGATGATGTAAATGGCTAAAATTGATGCAATAAAGGAGTAGGTGATGCCATCCATCGCATACATCAATTCCATGATGTTTCCTTGTTGGTATAAATCCCAACCTACCAATACACCGGCGCCGGCAATTGTGGGAATTGATAAGAGCATGGCAAATTTAGCTGCCTCTCTTCTTTCCAAGCCTAAAAAACGTCCCATGGTGATGGTAATGCCTGAGCGGCTGGTGCCGGGGATGAGTGCCAAGCATTGGGCAAGGCCTATTAATAGGGCATCTAAAATGCCTAAATGTTCAATTTTGCGGATGGTCATGCCAATTTTGTCGGCAATGAACAGGACAATGCCAAAGCCCAACATGGTCCACCCAATGAGGCGGGCGCTCCGGAGCTCGTCGGTTCCGCTTTGAACCAAGAATAGGCCAGCAATAACGGCCGGAATTGTGCCGATGATGATGAGCCAAGCTAGTTTTGAGCCTTGGTTTTTGAAGTTTGGAATGCAATAGCTTTTCAAAAAGCCTTTGACCATTTCCCAGATGGTTTCGGAGAAATATATCATAACGGCAATGATTGAGCCGACGTGTACGGCAACATCAAGTGCTAAGCCTTGGTCCGGAAAAGTGGTGAATTTGGAAAACAAAATCAGATGGCCTGATGAACTCACAGGCAAAAATTCCGTCAGTCCTTGCAGGGCAGACAATAACATTAAATGAATATCAGTCACGTTTATGCTCTTTCTTTTATGCCGAAGACGCTACAAATTCTTTTCTTTAGGGCGATGGGAGATATGGGTTTGACCACATATTCTTTTATGCCTAAATTTTTTGCATCTAATACGGTTTTTTCTTTGGTATCTACGGTTATCATAATTATCGGAATAGTGTTAATGCCGTTGGCGGAGATTTTTTTGATGTCTTGCACAAATTCGATTCCGCTTTTTTCCGGCATGACCTGATCTAACAAAATTAAGTCTATCTTGTAGTTGGCTAATTGCTCCATCGCCTCTCTGGCCGATGCGGCTTCTTTGACCGATTTGATGCCGATTTGATAGAGGGCAGTTTTGATAAATGTCCGTGAAAACTTATCGTCATCAATCATTAGGCAAGTAATGCTTTCCAAGTCTAGAGGTTTGTTTGTCATTGCTTTGTTCCGATTTTAAGGGTTTTTGTTAGCTCTAACATATAACATAAATGTTAATGCTTTATAAATTCGCGCAATTTTTATTGGTTGCAAATCGTAATAAAGATTGCGGATTAAACCTAATGCCGTTTAGTGAGGCCCCCCAATGCAGGTGAGGGCCGGTGGCTCGTCCGCTCTTGCCTGAATAAGCAATAATGTCACCTTTATGCACGTGTTGACCTTGCTTGACGGCAACCGAATCCAAGTGTGCATATATGGTGGAGAGGTTTTGTCCGTGGTCAAGCACAACCATGGTGCCGGAATAGAAATAAGGTCCCTTATTTAAGGTTACTATGCCGTCGGCCGAGGCTTTAATCGGTGTTTTCATCGGGGTGGCAATGTCGAGCCCTTGGTGAGAACTCATCTTTTGGCCGTTCATAATTCTTTGGCCGCCGAAAGTGCCGCTGATTCTTCCTCCCTCCAAGGGGCGGATAAAGCCGTTTTTCCAGAGTGGTGTGGTGCTTTGTGCGGATAAGGCTTTGCCCAAGTCGGTTCTTTCTTTTTGGATGGCTTTTTGCGAAGAGGCCGGCGGATTTACTTTTTTGGGCGGAACACCTTTGATGTTTTGAATATCCCATTGGGTGGGGGCAACTTTTATGTCCCAAGATTTTTGGGTGCCATCTTTATAGGTGATGGTTAGTTTTTGAGCGGCTTTTTCATCTCGTCCAAAGGCTAAAATGAAGTTGCCGTCCGGTGTGGCTTGATATTCTTTTGTGCCTAGTTTGATGGTGTGGGCATTGGTTTCATGTCCGGAAATTAATTCGCCTTGGGCTAGTTTGCCGCATAAGGTGAGAGCAGATGCGTTTTGTGCACTCAAACACAGGCTAAAGCCTATCAAATAAATCGCCTTGCAGGTCATTTTTCTTTCCTATCGGTTTGGTTTTGAGGGAACCGTCTATAAAGTTGATTTCCAGAGAGGGGCAGTTTTTGGCTTGCTCCAAGTTGTAGATGGTTTTGCCACGGGCATTTTTAACCCAGGCAAAGCCTCTGGCCAATACGGATTCAATCGAGACGGAATCTAATCTTAAATTGAGGTTTTTGAGAGCGTCGGTTTGTTTTTCGATAATGTTTTGAATATAGTAAGGACGCAGGCTTATTCTTTCAATTTGATTATGTTTGTTGTTGATGAGGTTGGCAAAAGAGAAATTGAGGCGCTCAATGCGGTCATCAAACTTTTGTTGGTTTTCTTGCAGAATTTGTGCCAGGTTGGGAATGCCTCGTCCAAGACCGATAAGGATGTTTTGTCTTTCGGTCATGTAATGCGTGATGCTGCTTAGCATTCGTCCTTGGAGGGTGAGCATACGGGCTTGCAGTTCCGATTTGACGGGAACGGCAAATTCAGCCGCGCCGGTCGGGGTTGGGGCGCGCAAATCCGAAACATAGTCAATGAGCATGGTGTCGGTTTCGTGACCAACGGCTGAAATTATCGGAATTTCCGAATCGTAAACCGCACGAATAACAATCTCCTCATTAAACGGCCATAAATCTTCCAGACTGCCGCCGCCACGGGCAACAATTAAAACATCAGGGCGGTGGATGGCTCCCTCTCGCGGCAGGGCGTTCATTCCTTTAATGGCGGCAGCAATTTTTTCGGCGGCGCCTTCGCCTTGAACCGGTGCCGGCCATAGCAGAATGTGTGAGGGAAAACGATCGGTTACACGGTGGATAATATCACGAATTACGGCACCGCTGGCAGAAGTAATAACGCCGATGGTCTCCGGCAAAAAAGGAATCGGCTTTTTGTGAGCTTGGTCAAACAGGCCTTCGGCGGCAAATTTTTGCTTGCGTTCTTCTAAGAGCTTGAGCAAAGCTCCGGTACCGGCAATTTCCAAATTTTCAATAATTAATTGATAGGAGGATTTGCCGGCAAAAGTGGTAATCTTACCGGTGGCGATGACTTCTATTCCGTCTTCGGGCTTAAAGGTTAAGCGGGAGGCAACGCCTTTCCAGATAACGGCGGACAGGACGGCGTTTTCATCTTTGAGAGATAAGTACCAGTGACCGGAATCGGCTCTTTTACCACCAAAAATTTCGCCCTTAACGCGGATATGGTTAAAGTTGGTTTCAACACAACGTTTGATTTCAAACGAAATCTCGCTGACACTAAATTCTTTTTCCTCTTTTTTGGGGGTGGCAGAGGGTGCTAAATCAAATAAATTTTCCATTTTTATGACCTGTTTTAATTTTAAGCCAAGTGTAAACGGATTATGCGGTTTTGTTAAGCGGAATATGTTGTTTTTCCTAAGGGTTAATCGGAGCAAAATATGAGGGATATTTAAAACCTTGGCAAATGAAAAAAGTTGTGTTATTTAAATTTCCAAATTTTATTATTTATTGCAAAACTTATTATTCATTTTAAATCTTATTAGCTTATGAAAAAAGAAGAAAGATTACGCAAACTCAAATTATTAAAAGAGTTTTGTGAGAAAAGCGGGTTGAAAGAAAATGAGCTCGAAGAGTTGTTTTGGAATGCTCAGAAAATTGCTCAAGGAGCTT
>CALXOP010000059.1 GCA_944390035.1 uncultured Alphaproteobacteria bacterium
GTTCATGATTTTATCCTTGTTGATTTTTAAGAAAAAAATTGAACAGTGTTCATTTTTGTTCTAGTATAATGTTAATTTACAAATTTTAGGTTAATATCAGATATAAGATGACATTTATAAAAGACAATATTCGCAAAACACTTATCGCTAAAGGGCGAGAGTTGGTTAAACTCAAAGGGGCGGACTATTTAACCGCCAGAAAACTGGCCGAGGCTTCGGAATATTCGGTCGGAACAATTTATAATCAATTCGGAACGATGGATAATTTTGTCTTGGAACAAAACAAGCAAACCTTAGACGAATTGTTGCGCTTTATGCTCAAAACCCCTAAAGGGGAAAGCTCATACCAAATGCTTAACCGCTATTTGGATGCGTTTGTGAATTTTGTGTCGGCTAACAGAAATTTGTGGTTCTTGCTTTATAACTTTCACCTTCATGCCGAATATGGAAAGCTGCCGAAACTTTATTTAAGAAAATTGGTAATGGTCACAAAAGTTTGGGAAGGTGCGTTTGATGACGTGTATGGAAATTTGAAAGTTAAAGAACGTCAATTGGCAAGGCAGGTTTTGTGGTTGACTTTGTTTTCGCTCAGCTCTTTTTTAACCACCAATGCTTTGGATAATTTCAGCCGCATTAATAAGAAGAGTTTGTGCAAACTGCTTTTGAATACGTATTTGGCGGGTTTGACCGTGTTGAGGGCCTAGAAAATGAACGTTTTGTGGCAAGCACTTTATAATGTTTATGCTTTTTTTAACAGTCCGGAATTTTTGCGGAGCTTTTTTGATAATCGCTTTTATCTGATTTTGTTGGTGATTATCTTAATGCGGGTGAAATATGCGACTTATTCCAGTATGTGGATGAGCGCGTTGGTGAATATTCCGGGGACCTTTTTGCATGAGCTGATGCACTACTTGGTCGGTTCAATTCTTAATGCCAGACCGGTGAATTTTACTATTTTTCCCAAAAGAAATTTAGAAGGGGCTTATGTAATGGGAAGCGTTGGTTTCAGCAATATTACGTTTTATAACGCAGTGCCTTCGGCGATGGCTCCGTTGCTCTTGTTGCCGATTGCTTTTTATATTAATCGCTATGCTTTGCCACTGATGACGCCGACGTTTTTGAACTATGTGTTATATGTTTTGTTGCAAACAATCATTATTGAAAATGCCATACCTTCGGGTGCCGATTTTAGAGTGGCAGGAATGTATTGGAGAGGTTTGTTACTCTATGCGGTGTTGATAATCGCACTTCTATTAATGTTGTAAAAAAAATAAGGAGCCTGGGCTCCTTATTTTTTTTGCTTAATTTTTCTCCAGCGAACGGACGATTTCTTCGGTGACTTTTTTGGCATCACCATAAAGCATGACCGTGTTGGGGGCGTAAAACAGCGGATTGTCAACGCCTGAATAGCCGGTGGCAAGTGAGCGTTTAACAAAAAATACGGTTTTGGCTTTTTCAACTTCCAGAATCGGCATACCATAAATCGGCGAATCGGGGTTGGTTTTTGCTTGCGGATTGGTAACATCGTTGGCCCCAATAACATAAGCAACGTCGGCGGTGGCAAATTCACGGTTGATGTCATCCATTTCAAAAACATCATCATAAGGAACATTTGCCTCGGCCAATAAGACGTTCATGTGTCCGGGCATACGTCCGGCAACGGGGTGGATGGCAAATTTTACCTCAACGTCGTATTTTTCTTTGAGGTCAACCGCCATTTCTTTTAAGATATGTTGGGCTTGGGCAACCGCCATACCATAGCCCGGAACAATAATGACTTTATTGGCGTTTTCCATGATGAAGGCGGCGTCTTCGGGGGTGCCGCTGTGGGCTACTTTTTCTTCCTCATCTGCTTGAGCGGTTTTGTTTTTGGCTACGCCAAATCCGCCGAGCATCACATTTTTAAGCGAGCGGTTCATGGCTTTGACCATAATGTAGGACAAAATCGCACCGCTGGCGCCGACGATTGAACCGATGATTATCAGCAAAACATTATTCAAGGCAAAGCCGATACCAACGGCGGCCCAACCGGAATAAGCATTGAGAATCGAGATAACAACCGGCATATCGGCTCCGCCAATCGGCAATACCAACAATAATCCTAAGATGATGCTTAGGCCGGCTAAAAGATAGAAAATATCAGGATTGCCGTTGAGGATAAATAAGGTGGCCGAGGCAAGTACGCCTAAGGCTAACAAAAGATTTAGGAATTGTTGGCCGGGGAAGGTGATGGCTTTGGCCGGCATGAGCCCTTGGAGTTTGGCAAAGGCAATGAGTGAGCCCGAAAATGCAACCGCACCTATGAGCATACCAAGCGATGTTTCAAGATAAGTTTGGGCGCCGGAGATGATTTCGGCTGCGGCAATAAAGACTGAGGAAAGCCCCCCTAGGCCGTTAAATGCGGCAATCATTTGCGGGAGAGCCGTCATCTTTACCTTGAGGGCGGAGATGGTGCCGATGATACCGCCTAGGACAATCATCAATAATACCCATTTATATTCGCTGACTAAAGGCGAATAAAGTGTGGTGAGGATGGCTAAAGCCATACCGATGATGCCCAAGATGTTACCTCTGCGGGCAGTTTCGGGAGAAGCAAGGCCTCGAATAGATAAAATCAATAAGATGGAGGCCAGTAGATAAGAAAAGGATAGGTAAGAAATGCTCATTATTTTTTCTCCGCTTTTTTCTTCTTAAACATGAGTAACATACGGTGCGAAACGGCAAATCCGCCAAAAATATTGATTGCCGCTAAAAAGACGGCAATTAAGCCTAAAATTTTGGGCGTGTTCATTTCGGAAATGCCGGCCGTGATGAGGGCGCCGACAATCACAATGCCGGAAATGGCATTGGAGACGCTCATGAGTGGGGAGTGCAGGGCGGGCGTAACCCCCCAGACAACAAAGTAGCCGACAAAACAGGCGAGGGTAAAAATGGTGAGTAGAGTCCAAATATCCATGATTTTATGCTCCGATAAATGCTGGGTGGATAACTTTTTGATCATGACAGAGGCAGGTGGATTGTATCAGCTGGTCATTAAAATCAGGCTTTAAGATTTTTTCTGCTTTGTCATAAAAAGTATCAATAAAATTAAAAATGTTTTTGGCAAATAAGGGACTGGCCGAAGCCGGTAACTTGGCTGCCAAATTGGAGTTGCCGATAACGGTGACGTTGTTAATGATTTTGACGGCGTTATCTTGAGAGCCTTCAACATTGCCGCCGTGAGAGGTTGCCATATCAACAATGACTGAACCTGCCGGCATATTTTTTAACATCTCTTTGGTGATTAGTAGGGGTGCCGGACGGCCGGGGATAAGCGCGGTGGTGATGGCAAAGTTGGTTTTGGTTAATTGTTCGGCAACGGCAAGGTGTTGTTTTTCTTGGTAGTCTTTAGAGGTTTCTTTGGCATAGCCGCCGGAGGTTTCAAAATTTTCATCGGTTTTGACTTCTACAAACTTGGCGCCCAAAGATTCAACTTGCTCTTTGACCTGCGGTCGGACATCAGAGGCATAGACAACCGCACCTAAGCGTTTGGCGGTGGCAATGGCTTGAAGTCCGGCAACACCCGCACCCAAAATTAGTGCCTTTGCCGGGGCAATGGTGCCGGCGGCGGTCATCATCATCGGGGCGGCTGAAGGGAGATAATTAAGTGCCTCAAGCACGGCTTTGTAGCCGGCTAAATTGCTTTGCGAGGAGAGAATATCCATACTCTGAGCTCGTGAAATTCGAGGCATTAAATCCAGCGCAAAGCAGGTTAAGCCTTTGCTTGCAAAAGTAGGAATTTCGGCTTTGCGATCATAGGCTTGGAAGTTGGCGAAGATAAAACTCTTGTCTTCTATTGATGAGAGTTCTTTGAGGTCCGGTGCCCAGATTTTGAGGATGATTTGCGCTCCTTTGTAGGTAGAGGCAATATCGGGTGTGATTATGGCGCCGGCGTCTTGATAGGCTTTATCACTAAAGCCGGAGGCAAGGCCAGCCTCGGCTTGGACGTGGACATCAAAGCCTAGTTGAATATATTTTTTGATGATGTCGGGGGTGGCGGCAACGCGGGTTTCGCCCTCGCGAGTTTCTTTGGGAATAGCTATCAGCATGGTTATCCTCTATTGGTATTTTTAATCTTTTGTTTGTTTCAATAATATAGTAACTTTAGCTCGTTTTAACAACGGATTTTTTTGAGATATGAAAACACTTTTTGAACTCTTTGTGACGTTTTTTAAAATCGGTTTATTTACCTTTGGCGGCGGATACGCCATGATTCCGCTATTGCAAGCCGAATTGGTGACAAAAAAACATTGGACCGATGACAAAGAATTGATGGATTATTACTGTATCGGACAATCAACACCGGGAATTATCTCGGTGAATGTGGCGACCTTTATCGGTTATAAAATGAAACGAGTTATTGGGGCGATTGTGGCAACACTCGGCATTATTATGCCGTCGCTTATCATTATTATGGCATTGGCGCATATTTTGAGTTTGTATATGGCTAATGAATATGTGGCATCGGCTTTTGCCGGCGTGCGAATCGTCGTTGTGGCATTGATTGCCGAAGCGGTGTTTAAGCTCTGGAAAACCGCGATTATCGGAAAGTTCGGTTTATGCGTTTTTGGTGTGGCCTTGGTGAGTTTGCTCGTTTTTAATATTTCCCCGATTTTATTGGTCTTGGCGGCAGGTGTGCTCGGTTTGGCGCTGTATTGGCGGAGTAGAAGAAAATGATTTATATTTTGTTGTTTTATGAGTTTTTTAAAATCGGTTTGTTTGCCATCGGCGGTGGTTTGGTAACCGTTCCGTTTTTGTTTGATTTGACGACGCGTTATGATTGGTTCACAACGCAAAATTTGGCCGATATGATTGCTGTGTCCGAATCTACTCCCGGACCGTTGGGAGTGAATATGGCGACTTATGTCGGCTATACCACAGCCGGATTTTGGGGCTCAATCGCGGCTACTTTGGGCTTGGTTTCGCCTTCGGTTATTATCATCGTAATCATTGCCAAGTTGCTTAGAAAATTTGGACAGGCACAGAGTGTGCAAAGTGTTTTGGGCGGTGTGCGCCCTGCGGTGTTGGCTTTGATTTTGTGTGCGGGAATCGCAATTGGAAAAATGGCGGTGACAAATTGGACTTGCGCGATAATCGGTCTTATTTTTATGGTAATGGTGCATTATGTGAAACTGCACCCAATCGCCTATATTTGTCTTGGCGCCGTTGTGGGAATTGTTTTGAAACTCTAACCACAAAAAAGAGCTCCTTTGCAGGAGCTCTTTTTTGTTCATTACATATCCAAGGCTTTGCGGTAGGTGTCGAGCAAAATTTCTTGTTCGTCACGGTCGGCGGCATTCATCTTGCGCAATTTGATGATGGTGCGCATAATTTTTACATCGAATCCTGCTCCTTTGGCTTCGGCATAAATATCTCTGATATCTGAGGCAATGCCGGCTTTCTCTTCTTCAAGGCGTTCAATTCTTTCAATCAATGAGCGCAGTCTGTCAACAGCAATTCCGCCAACTTCAGTCATTTTCTTTCTCCTTAAATTGTAGATTAAAATTTAGCGTATTGGTGCTGACTTTAGCAAAGACTATATATTTTGACAAGAAATAAATTTGTTTGACAACTTTGTGAAATAAATAGCTTGTTAATATATTTTTTGCTATATTATTCGCAAATTTATGGTTTAACAATAAGGACACAAAATATGCCACAAAAAACTCGTACTAAAATTTTAGCTACTATCGGGCCGTCTTCCGCATCAAAAGAAAGAATCGAACAACTCATAGATGCCGGTGCCGATGCTTTCCGTTTTAATTTTAGTCATGGTACTCATGATGAACATAAAGAACGCTATAATATCGTTCGTAAACTGGCTAAAGAGAAAAATCTTCATATTACGATTGTGGCAGACATGCAGGGACCAAAACTGCGTGTCGGCGAATTTAAGGATGGTAAAATAGAACTCAAAGCCGGGCAAAAATTTACACTTGATTTGGACAAGACCTTGGGCGATGAAACAAGAGTAAATCTGCCGCATAAGGAAATTTTTCAAGCACTGCGTCCGGGTGAAGATTTGTTGCTCAATGATGGTAATATTCGTCTGCATGTGGATGAATGCGATGCCAAACATGCCGTTACGACCGTTGTGGTCGGCGGACCGCTTTCAAGCCACAAAGGTGTCAATTTGCCAAATGTGAAATTGCCGATTTCCGCCATTACCAAAAAAGACCGTGAGGATATGGAATTTGCTTTGAAACTCGGGGTCGATTGGATTAGCTTGTCATTTGTTCAACAAGCCGAGGATGTGCGCGAAGCACGCAAAATTATCGGCGATAGAGCTTGGATTATCTCCAAACTTGAAAAACCAAGCGCAATTGATGAATTAGATGAAATTATTAAGCTCTCTGATGCAATTATGGTTGCTCGCGGTGATTTGGGTGTGGAATGCCCGGTACAAACCGTTCCGGTTTTGCAAAAGAGAATCGTGGCCGCTTGCCGCAAATATGGTCGTCCGGTGATTGTGGCTACCCAGATGTTAGAATCGATGATTAAAGCTCCGACTCCGACACGTGCCGAAGTTTCGGATGTGGC
>CALXOP010000060.1 GCA_944390035.1 uncultured Alphaproteobacteria bacterium
TGATTTTGCGCAATAATATCTTTCATTAACCAACCACCAACAAACCATATTCATCCACCGGCAAGCCTAAATCTTCAATCACCGAACCATTTTCAATTTGCGCTACTTTGCTTTCAAATTCGGTGTCAGGCAATAACATATACAAGTCGTATTTTTGCGGCCAAAGACTGCTCATCATCACCACACAAACGAGCATTGCCAAAGTCGCTTTAATCTGGTTTCTGCGGCGTTTTCTCTCAAAATACAGAGGTTTTGCCTCTTTTAACAATTCCGAAATATCGCTCATTAACTATCTCCTTACCCTACTTAAAACGACACCATTTTCATTAAAGTTCATTTTATTTTATAAATTCTTAATAAGATGTTGTGGTGCATTGTTGCACTTGCACGCCGTTCTGGTAAGTTGTCGTGCAATTAGATGTCGTGACGGGCTGATGAACCACTACACTTTGCACCGGTTGCGCATAAGCCATCCCGCTGGCCAAAGCCGCCACCCCGAGAATTGTTCCGGCCACGGCCCAGGCCGCCCCGTCGCGATGAAATTTGTGTTTTGCAGGAATCCGGTGATGAATCGGCGCCGGTCTTGGCGGCAAATGTCTTGGTCCGCCATGCGGAAAAGCCTCTGCACAGTGCGTACTTAACATTAAAGCCATAGCCACTCCGGCAATCAATTTTTTATACATAACAAAAATCTCCTCGTTTTTTCATCTTACACAACTTAAAACGAAGAGATTTTCAATTTGTTCAAAAAAATCTAAAAAATTTAGAAACCGCCGAGTCGGGACAAATTAGCTTGTTGGCTTTCAGCAATATTTTGGAAATTTTTAAGTTTCTCCCAAATTTGCGCCACTTTTTGGCTGTCATATTGCTTAAAGGCAAAATCTGCCCGATAAAAATCGGCCTTAACCTGAGGCGCAAATTCTGCCACACAATAAGGCTTTTGCGCAAACAACATGGTCTGACAATTTTTAGAAAGCGCCTGATACTTTTGCCCGTCTTTGGTAAGGTTCAGCCATTTCTCTTCCCGTTTGCAGTCTTTGCAAGCATTAGAGCGAATACAAGCCGCACTGGTAAAGAGAGGCACATCTTGATACACCACCATCACACTTGGCAAACTTGCCTTTTGGGTAAGAGTCTTCATATTTTCAAGCGTATCTTCCAAAGACAAGGTCACACGCCCTGCCCCCATTTCTTTTGCCATTTGTACGGCCTGGGTGTTAAGCGTGTATAACGAGCTATCAAAACTAATGTCGACACCTTTGTCCGGCAAAACTTCCAGCCCCCAATAGTTGCCGACTTCCCATTTTTTATAGCCCTGCGCCAAAAGGGCCTCAATTTTTGGCTTAAAAACATCAGGCTTGCGGCACACGGTTGGCAAAGCAAGACGAATTTTATTTTTTGCTATGTTTTTCAAATCATTAAGGTTTGTTTCCTCACTTAGCAAATAAACAATTTCGCTGATTTCATCTTGGGGTAAAGCACTTATTTTTTGCCAATCATCGGTTTTAACAATCCACTTGGCCGGATTAATATGAACAATCGCCGCATCAATTGCAGGCAAGACACCGACTTTTTGCTTTGGCACAATTTGCCCGTAAAGTTGACGCCGCAACTCATTAAACAGTGATGCCGGAACAAACAAATTTTGCGGATTTGATACTTGCAAAGCATTGAGCTCGACATCGCTCTCCCCGCTTTTGGCAAAGGCTCTTTGCGCGGCATCTACCACTTTTGCCACATCTTGCGCCGGCTCAAACTTTCCTACCACTTTGGCCGTAAAATCTAAACATTTCGCCGTAATTTGCTGTGGCTTAACCTCAACCCAAACATCCACCGGCATTTTTTGCTTAAATTCATTGGGTCTGGGCTTGGTATAATCATACGCCCCTTTCACTTCTGATGAGGAGGAAAGATAAATTTTGCACCCTTTTTCCAAAAAAGGAGCCTGCGGCGGCAATTCAACCGCAACTTCATCTCCGGCTTGTGCTTCAAAAACATTTTTGCCATTGAGTTTTAGCTTTTGCACCGAAAACCCAAATGGTTTTTCAATTCCCGGAACCTCAATTTGCAAACCGTCATAACGGGCGATTTTATGATTGGTCTTAAACATCAAAACATTTTTAATGACTTTATTCACTTGACCGATAAAAAGCCCTCTGTGCCCGACAAAATCGCGTTCAATAACGTTTTTGTCTTTGCCCCTAAAGTGAAATTCGCACCAAGGTCTTGAAAAAATCTGTTTGATATGCTCCGCCAAATTCTCATCAGCGCCTTTTCCATCCAAAATCCGCCGATAATAATCGGTAACGGCCGCGACATAGAGCGGAGACTTTTTGCGTCCCTCAATTTTAAGCGAAGTAACGGGCATTTTGAGCACATCTTCGCTCAAAGCCATGTCTTTCATAGAAAAATAGTGCTTCTCACCCGCCTCACCGTCAAAAATTGAGCGACACGGATACAAACACTTACCCCGATTGGCACTTCTGCCCGATTCGAAAGACGAAAACAAGCACAGCCCGCTGTAAGAATAGCACAAAGCTCCGTGAACAAAGGCTTCGGTTTCAAGATTAGGGATTGCAGCAATTTCTTTGATTTCGGAAAGCGTCAACTCTCTTGCCACCACCACGCGGCTAAAACCAAACTTTTGGAGTTCGAGAGCGCCTTCTTTATTGTGCACGGCCATTTGCGTGCTGGCATGCATTTCAAGTTCGGGATAAGAATTTTTAACGATTCTGGCAACGCCTAAATCTTGAATAATCAAGGCATCAACCCTGCATTTTGAACAAACATCTAAACTTTTCAGCAAATCATCAAGTTCGGATTCTTGAACCAATGTGTTAATGGTCACATACGCTTTGCGCCCGAGATGATGCGCAAAGCCGACAAATTCATCCAAATTTTGCTCAGAAAAATTAGTAGCTGTTGCGCGCGCCGAAAATTTTTGCAAACCGAGATAAACGGCATCAGCTCCATAATACAAAGCGGCATATCCGGACTCAATATCACCTGCCGGCGCCAAAAGTTCACGTTTCATGCTAAAAACTCTCTCACCAAACTGACAAAAGACTAAACGGCAGCTTGCAACAAATCGTCAGGAATAATTAATTCAGCTTCGATTGTTGAGGTAACATCTTCCAAACTAAATAACGGATTAATCTCTTGCAAAACCAAGCCCTCAGGCTCGACTTTGAGCACACAACGTTCCGTAACAATTAAATCCACCTCATGGGCCGCGGTCAAAGGCAGCGTGCATTTTTTCAAAATTTTGACTTGATTTTTAGCCAAATGCTCCATGGCGACAATCACTTTTTTGGCACCGACCACCAAATCCATCGCGCCGCCCATACCGGGAGCAAAGACACCGGGCACCAGCCAGTTGGCAATATTTCCTTCTTGGTCAACCTGCAAAGCCCCCAAAACGGTTGCATCGACATGCCCGCCTCTAATCATGGCAAAAGACATTTGCGAGTCAAAAAAGGCCGCCCCTTGTTTTATGGTCACAGGCATACCGCCGGCATTGGTGATTTTCGGATCAACTTTATCGGGCTCGGGTTTTGAGCCGACACCAATCAAACCGTTTTCGGATTGAAACATCACATGCACATTTTCCGGCACATAATTAGCCACTTCGGTCGGCAAGCCGATTCCCAAAGTCACATAATCACCTTCCTGCAGCTCTTGAGCCACACGGCGTGCAATAATTTCTCTTGTTTTTTCTTTGCTCAGTTCCATATTTTCACCTTATTTTACAATATAGTCCACAAAGATTCCGGGAATTGTTACCATATTCGGATCCAAACAA
>CALXOP010000061.1 GCA_944390035.1 uncultured Alphaproteobacteria bacterium
GTTAACGACATCGAAAAACCCGAACACGTTTTCAAAACCAATTTTCCGGAACTCTACCCTCAAGTCCATATTACCAAAAAAGACTTAGAAACCGTTGATTCCAAAATCACCGAAACTCAAGACGGCAATTTTATTGTTGCCAGTCCCATGCCGGAAAATTCATTTCAAATCACCGCTGAGGGTGAAATTATTGATAAACTCAAACACAAAAACGCCGCACCAGCTCGTTTAACGCTGGATAAAGATATGAATAAGGCCAAACAAATCAAGGAAGAAAATCTCCACAAAAAAGAATGGCGCGACGGCCACCGCTTGCAAAACACCACGGCTGCCAATTTAGGTCACCCCAACCACATTATGGCCAGAACGGTATTTACCAACATGTTGCAAGACAAAACCGGAGCGGAGCTGTTCAGCCATACCGACAGCACCAACTCTCAATATGCACTTATGCCGGCCATTTCATACGCCAACCGCCAAAAACTCAAGGATTAACATTTCAAGCCACAAAAAAACCCCTCTTGCATCACAAGAGGGGTTTTCTTTTACCTTTTTACTTAGCTTCTCAGTTGTCCGCCTGTTTTGTTGCAAACAGCCATTTCAACCTTTTTCATCAAAACATCTAACTCTTGATCGCTAAATGTTTTTTCTTGCGGTTGGAAAGTAACCGAAATAGCAATAGACTTTTTGTTCTCAGGCAAGTTTTCACCCTCATAGAGGTCAAAAATGCGCACATCGGTAATTGTGTTGCGATCAGCCGTTTTAGCTGCCGTAATTACATCTATTGCTTTAACTTTTTTATCAACCACAAATGCCAAATCTTTATCAACCGGTTGGAATTGTGAGAGCTCTAATTTTTTCTTGGCTTTGCTTTGAGCATCACGTGGGAGCGGAATATTATCCAAATAAACCTCAAAAGCATAAACTCTCTGCTTCAAACCTATCTTTTTAGTCACGCTCGGATGTAATTCACCAAAATAAGCCAAAACATTTTTGCCCAAGCGCAAAACCCCGCTTCTGCCCGGGTGATAATATGTCGGTGCATCCAAAGTGATTTGAGCATTTTCAAACGGCCCGTTAGCTGCGGCAATTGCTGCCAAAGCATCAGCTTTCACATCAAACACATCATAGGCTCTGGCCTCTCCGGTCCAATGTTTTTTAGAGGTTTGACCAACGCGGATACCACCGGCTACCAAAGTCTGTTGTCCAGGCTTGCGGCCGAAAAATTCCGGTCCGACTTCAAACAAAGCAACATTACCATACCCTCTGGCAATATTGTTTTTAGCACCCAAGAGCAAGTTTGGCAAAACCGAAGGACGCATCTCATTCAAGTCAGCGGCAATCGGGTTCATCAACAACACAACATCATCATTTTTGCGACGGAAATATTGTGCGATATTGCTGTCGGTAAAGCTCCAGGTAACCGTTTCCAACAGCCCTCTATTAGCCAATTCATGCTTAACCGTAAGCATCCGTTGTTGCGCCGGCGTCAAAACTTGGTGGGGCAATTTATCATGCGGCAAAGATTCCGGCACAATATTATCCAAACCAATCATTCTGACAACTTCTTCCACAAGATCGTGCTCCCCTTCAATATCGCCGCGCCAGGTTGGAGAAACGGCTTTAATACGTCCATCTGCTTCAACCGTCACTTTGAAACCGAGATTGCTCAAAATTTCGATTATTTTATCGGATGACACCTCAATACCGGCAAAATTCTTCATTCTTTCCGGACGCAGATAAGCCACTCTTTCGGCACAATCTTCAGAACCAGCAATTTCCATTTCACTGACTTGACCGCCGCAAATATCAACAATCATTTGCGTAGCATAATCAGAGCCGAGCACGTTTGATTTTGGGTCAACCCAACGTTCATAACGGTATCTGGAATCAGAATCAATTTGGAAATGGCGTCCCGTACGAGCAATGCATTCCGGCTTAAATAAAGCGCATTCCAAGAACACATTTTTGGTCTCAGCTGAGCAACCTTTTTCTTGACCGCCCATAATACCACCCAAGCATTGAACGCCCTCATCATCGCAAATCCCCAAAGATTTGCTGTCTAAAGCATATTCTTTTTCCTCCAAAGAGATGAATTTTTCCCCCTCTTTAGCCATACGAACGGTGATATTTCCTTTGAGTTTGTCCGCATCAAAAACGTGCAACGGACGAGCCATATCATAGTTGATATAGTTGGTAATATCAACCAACGGAGAAATCGAGCGCAACCCGATAGCGGTTAATCTGTCTTTCATCCATTTTGGTGTCTGCGCTTTGTTGTTCACGCCGCGAATATAGCGTCCGACATAAGTCGGGCAAGCGTCAAAATCTTCAATTTTTACTTTAACAGGGCTTGTAAAAGTGCCTGAAATTTTGCGAATTTCTAAAGGCTTGAGTTTTCCAAGTCCGGCTGCCGCCAAATCACGCGCCACCCCTCTGACACCTAAACATTCAGCTCTGTTTGGCGTAATTGAAATATCAAAAACCGGATCAATCGGCAATACGTCTGCTGCCGGAACCCCGACTGGGGTATCTTGCGGTAACTCAATAATCCCCGTATGGTCTTCCCCGATACCGAGTTCTTTTTCGGAACACATCATACCAAAGCTCTCAACACCGCGGATTTTACCGACTTTCAAAACCTCGTTATAGCAAGGAATAACCACGCCGACCGGAGCAAAAACACCAATCAAACCTTTTTTGACATTTGGCGCCCCGCAAACAACTTGCAAAATTTGTTTACCGTCATTAACAGCCAATAAATGCAAGTGATCGGAATCCGGATGCATCTCACAATTTTCAACCTTTGCTGTAACAAAACCTTTTAACTTGCTGGCAGGGTTAAAAACTTCTTCAACCTCAAGACCGATTTTGGTAAGGGTTTCGGCAATTTCATCAACACTTGCCTGAGTGTCCAAATGCTCTTTTAACCAAGATAACGTAAATTTCATTGTTCTTTTCTCCTATCTCTGCGCACCGCCGTTATTACTCAAACCACCTGTCATGGACGAAACATCCAAAGGCACAAAGCCATAATGTTTCAACCATCTGACATCTGATTCAAAGAACGTGCGTAAATCAGGAATACCATATTTCAGCATAGCAAGTCTGTCCAAGCCCATACCAAATGCAAAGCCTTGATATTCATTGGGATCAATACCGCCTGCTCTCAAAACATTGGGGTGCACCATACCGCAACCCAAAATCTCGAGCCAATCATTACCGGCACCGATTTTGAGTTCCGTCTTAGTTTTCAAACAACCGATATCCATTTCTGCTGACGGTTCGGTAAATGGGAAATAAGAAGGACGGTAGCGAACCGGTAATTCATCAAGCTCAAAAAATGCCTTAACAAAGTCATATAAACAGCCTTTAAGGTGTGCCATGGTAATATTTTTATCAATCACCAAACCCTCAACCTGGTGGAACATTGGGGTATGTGTAGCATCATAATCTGAGCGATAAGTCCGTCCCGGCGCAATAATTCTGATTGGCGGACGTTGTTTTTCCATGGTTCTGATTTGCACCGATGAGGTTTGCGTTCTAACCACATAGCTGTCATCAAAATCATCGCTTTCCAAATTTTTGATATAGAAAGTATCTTGCATTTGGCGAGCCGGATGGTTAGCCGGAGTATTGAGCGCATTAAAGTTGTGGAATTGGTCTTCAATATCCGGTCCCTCGGCCACCTCAAAACCCATCTGACCGAAAATAGCAACAACTTCTTCATAAATTTTGCTGACCGGATGAATTCTGCCCTGTACTTCGGGACGAATAGGCAAAGTCACATCAATAACTTCATGAGCCAATTTTTCATTGAGTTCTTTTTCTTCCAAAATTGCTTTTTGCTTATCCAAAGCGGTTTCAATTTCGGTTTTCAAGATATTGAGTTGTTTGCCCATTTCTTTTTTCTCTTCGACCGAGAGGGAAGAGAGAGATTTCATCAGTTCGGTAATTTTGCCTTTTTTACCCAAAGCAGCGACACGAACATCTTCCAGAGCTTTCATATCCTGAGCCGCACTCACGTTTTCAAGAAGCTCATTTTTTAATTGCGTAGTATCCACCATAAATCCACCATAAAATATTAATCTAACACATTAAGTTTTGTCAGTAGTGACATAATTTAAAATGCAAAAGAGTCAACCGAAACCATCAGTTAACTCTTTCGTAAAAAATGTTTGCTAATTGCTTAACTTATTTGCTTAAAGCATTTTTAGCAGCTTCGACCAATTTGGCGAAGTTAGCAGGCTCTTTCAAAGCGATATCAGCAAGGACTTTTCGGTCGAGTTCAATGCCGGCTTTGTTAAGCCCGCTGATAAATCGAGAGTAAGTCAAATCATGCAAACGAGTCGCGGCGTTAATTCTTTGAATCCACAAAGCGCGGAAACTTCTCTTTTTAGCCTTACGATCGCGATAAGCGTATTGTAAACCTTTTTCAACTTTTTCAACAGCAACGCGGAAAACGTTTTTGGAACGACCACGATAACCTTTGGCCATAGCCAAAACTTTTTTATGACGAGCGCGAGCTGTTACACCTCTTTTAACACGAGACATTTACACATCCTCCTACAAATACGGTAAAAACTTTTTAACAATGATGGTATCAGACTCTGAAAGCAGAGTAGTACCTCTGGCTTGTCTTTTCATTTTTTGTGTTTTGCAGAAAAGGCAGTGTCTCTTTTTGGCAAAATTTCTTTTTAATTTGCCGGTTCCGGTAACGCT
>CALXOP010000062.1 GCA_944390035.1 uncultured Alphaproteobacteria bacterium
CTAAAGGAGCAAATCTTAATATTCAAGATAATAATGGGAATACACCTTTATTTTGGGCTTATGGTGTAAATAATGTTAAAGCCGTAGATATACTAATAAATGCAGGGACAAATACAGCAATCATAAATAAAGAAGGAGTTATTTATAAAGATGTAGAGGGAAAAAAAATAAGAGGATTTATGGATAATAATGCCAATATGATACTTGATTAATTTTAACTTTAATTTTTATTATGGAGAAAACTAATGATTTATGCATCAGCAGTTGAATTAAAAAATGCTTTAACAACAATTTTGCAACCTTATGAATTAAGTGATGTTTTAATGAATTAGCATTTTATTTTTAACTAAAAATTTTGTGCTAAAACATCATTAATATATAAGGAGGTTCTTATGACTACAACATTACAAATGCATTCTGTAGAAAAAACAATGAAGAAAACTATAGGCTTTTTAATTTTTGTAATTATGTTGTTGAATGCCGCTTCTTCGCAGGCGCAAAATACCCCCTCTCAAATTAACAATAATGTATCATAAATTTATTTGATGCCATCTCTCGTTTCTTCTTTATCAAAATTATTTTTCTTTATAATGTCTTTTAACGAGGGAGAACCACGAAACCCAATAACTTCATTATAGCGGACACCATATTTATTTCGAATAGTTGTATCAGCCCCTGCTTTTATCAACAAATTTACAGCTTCCTTATTGTTTGCCATTTCCGCAATAAATAATGGTGTATTTCCATCAAAATCAGAACTATTTATATCCGCACCTTTTGAGATTAAGTAATGAACTGGTTCAACAGTTAATTCGGAAGGAATTTCTACAGCATGATGTAAAGCTGTGCGACCTCTAAGACTATCTTTTTTATTAATATCTGCACCATTTTCTACAAGAAGTTTCAACATATCCATAAGATATGGCACTGTCGTTTTTCTTACTTCCAGAAAAGCGTTATGCATTGTTTCTTTAGCCGCAGATATTTCATCTTTTGTAATATCTTTACAAGGCTTAGAAATAAGGTTGGGAATATTACAATATCCATTTTTTTGTAATTCCATATCAATTGCTTGATTCGATAATTCCTCATATCTTTGTAATTCTAGGGGCATAGCTAATACAACAACTAATGGGAATCTGGCGTTCTTCTGGCAAATTTCTTGATTTACATTAGCACCTTGAGTAATTAAATATTTAATTTTTTCAATAGCATACTTGAAAGCATTTGTCCCTTGTTCTTGAATGCCCAAAATACTTCTAATAGCTAAAGTTAAAGGAGAATTGCATTCATACATAGCATTTGCATCAGCTCTATTGTGAATTAAATCCTTCACATCATCAGGAGAACCAAATAAAATAGCAGACTGAATTTCGTCAGCAGTGTGTGACGTTTGCAATTCTGTCAAAGGATGGGAAATTGATACTGGCGGCTGTGCATTTATATTTGCAGATAAACATAACATAACTGCTGCTGATACTAAAAATTTTCCTGTATCCATACACATTCTCCCCATAAAAATACTTTAATTATTTTTACAAAGTTAATGATTAATTTGTCGTTAATCAAATCAATAATAAAAAACTGTAAATGATAATTTTAATTAAAAGGAACGGAGGAATTGAACTCTCCTTCTACGAGCGCCCTCTCCCATCTAAAGAACTCAACACAACCGAAGTCTTATTTGCCTTCAACCAATAATTAAGCAAAACATTTTACAAATAGCTATCATTATTAAATAAATATATAGACCCCTTCAAAATGTTGCAACGAAATCTGCTATTAGTAAATATTTACAAATTTTTCAACGGTTTAGAGCCACTGTCAGTTTTTATCATTATTTATTTTTACCAAATTACGGGCTCTTTTGCCACAGCTGTTGCCATCCGCTCTATAGAAACCATTACTTGCTCCCTCTCTGAAATTCCTGTCGGCCTAATTTCTGATAACATCGGACGCAAAAAAGTCTCTGTTATCACCGGACTATTAATGACTTTATCAGCATTTTGCTGGGCCTTAGGTGGCAGTATTGACAGCACGGCAACACTTTTTATCGGCGGATTTTTTGCAGGCCTTGCTAATTCTTTTTATTCCGGCTCATTTGAAGCCCTGATATATGAAACCTGCACCAAACTCAAACGCCGGCAAGATTTTTCTGCCATTATTTCCAATGCCGGCACTTGCAGATATTTAGCACTTGCTCTAGGCACGATTATGGCACTTATTATTTATTCCCTATACGGCCTAACGGTTTTGGCTTGGTTTGCCGTTCTCCCCAGAATATGCGAAACCATCACCTCAATGTTTTTTGTTGAGCCTTTGGCTAACTCCCCCAAAGTCAGCTCACTGCAAATGTTAAAAAATTCAATCAAATGCTTTAAGGCCTCAAAAAAATTACGCCAAATTTCTGCACTACAAGTTTTTGATGAAAGTTTATATTGGACCAACTTAGGCATCAACAGCTTATATTTTCAAACTCTTGTTCCGCTATGGGTGATTAATATTGCCACATTCATAAATCATATTCTATCCGCCTTAGGCTACGCCGCTTTCAAAAAATTCAGAAAACTGAATATGTTTAAAATTTTAACCTTTTCCAGCTGGATTGAGGCCGGATTTGGCATTATCACCATTATAGTTAATTCCGTCTTATCACCGTTCATCTGGGGATTAGCCAGCTTTTTCCAGTACTTCAAACGTCCGGCAAAAATCACCGTAATTCAACACGAACTCAGCCCGCACCAACGTGCCACCATGGGCTCAATGATATCCTTGCTTAGCGGCATTAGCTCCGGTATTTGTATGTATTTGGTAGGTCTTATTGCGGATTATACATCCATCTATGTCGGCTTCAGTATTTTAATCTGCGGCAAAATCATCCTTGGATATTTTTATTCTGCCCTCACCCGCAAATATGCACATAAAAGATAAAATTTTTCAAATTTACATAGTTAAATTTGTGCTGACATCATACACTTTTTGCTGAACATAGTCTGCTTTTTTAGTTGCAGTGCTTCTTCTAAACCGACTTTCAAATAATCTTTTACCACCAATAAGCAAATTTTTATCAAACCGTTTAAAGTCCAAACTTTCACGCGTTCGTTTAAATTTCAAGAGCTTATTCATTTCTGCAATCTTTTGTTGAAAAACTTTATCAACATTGACATATTCAGATAATACCTCAGGATGCTCTCTTACATCTAAAGGCATTGATTTTCCATCTATTTTTCCATACAAACTTTGAGATAAATCCTGATATTCATATTTTTTTGTTTCAGGATTATAGACTCTGTAAGAATATATAATAGAACGCTGTTTAAAATATTCTTCGTTATTTTGTTCTGTTTCTCGCAAATAAGGTAGTCTTTCTACATCTTCTTTAACAATTCTTCCAAAATCGTCTGAATACCCAGCTAAAAAATCATTCCATTGAATATAATTAAAACTCATAAGTTTAGGATAATTAGTTAAAAACTTTACAATTTTATTCTTTTTTTCTGCATCTGTAATATCTTTTTTAGCATTTATATGTTTCAAATTTTGTACAAGAGTCTTGGCATCTTCTCCAAACATACTAAAATCATCATACTTTTCTTGTTCCAAATAAGTATTCATTTGATAAAGCAACTCTTCAAAAGATGCACTTCGTTCATCATCAATACAACGATTAAACAAATTATTTACGCTTAAATTTTTATATCCCTCTTTATATTGACGACTTTCGATTAAAAAATTATTTTTGAAATGTTTAATTTCATGCAAAATTGTCCGTTTCACTCTATTTTCTTTTTGCATAGCTCTTTCATATACTTGATATAACTTTTGTTCTTTCAGGCTTTTAGTGGCCAAAACTTTTTCCTTAGCATCCCAATACGTCAATTCTGGATCATTTTTTTCCAAAGCTCTGATAGCCTGTTCATTTCTTTGGGCAGCGTAATAATCTTCCCTATTTAAGGATATAATTTCATTCATAATTTGAATTTCATTATCACAAAATAAGCCCAGCGACGGAATATCAACATTTTTTCCCTGTTGATTTTTATATTCGACTTTTTGCGTTTTTTCATTAAATTCCGCATGATTATATATGTCTATACGACGAAAATGCAAACCTGCTTTTTTAGCAAAGTCAGAAATAAAGTCATCACTAATATGAGGAAAGCTGTTCAAAAGGACTTTATCTGCACTCACCTGAATATTTGGCAAAGGTTTATTAAGTTCGTTGATATAATTATCCTTATCAATATTCACCTGACGCGGAGGAATTTCGTGTGAAAGGACTTTTGTCGCCGCCACATCAAGTTCAGGATAGGCTGCTGCTGCCTCAAACACTTGTTTTAAGGTATAATTTTTATTTTTAAGGGTCTGATATGGCTTTAGCACAAACAATTCGCCATTATCACCGACAAATATATTCCCCTCGACATCATACTGCATAGTATCCTCTCTTGTTATAGTACATACTAGCACAAATTTAAAATATTGTAAATATTTGTCCAAAAGGGCATGTAAAAAACTTTTTTGTCAAAAAAAAGAATAAGCCAAAGAGCCAAATATAAAAAAAGCCCTCACAAATGAGAGCTTTTTTTGGTGGGCCCAGATGGACTCGAACCAACGACCAGACCGTTATGAGCGGCCTGCTCTAACCAACTGAGCTATGGGCCCGTAATTATTACAGGCAAAAAACTATGACAAATTGTCTTTATAGTCAAGAGCTTTTTAACATACCAACAAGTTATGTAACGATTTCTTAAATTATATTTGGTATTGTGCCCGTTAGGATTAATTTGGTAACAATAAAATGCAAAAGTCAAACAACTACCCCACATATTTTTGGAATGGGTTTACCACCCAATACGAATTTAGCGAATTTTCAAAACAAGCCAAATTAACGGTTTTGTATATCCATGGTCTTTCTTCCAACCCTTGGGGGCGTAAGCCTGAAGCGGTTAAAGAACTCTGCCGCACACTAGGCATAAATTTTTATCGATTTGAATTACTTGGCCATGGCATTGACAGTCTCAACTATGAAAAGACAGACTTTAATCTTTGGAAATCTCAAATTTTAGATATTATTGATACCAAAATAACCGGTAACTTTATCATTGTAGGCCATTGCATCGGCGGCTGGCTGGGATTAATGGCCGCTCAAGAACGCCCCCAGCGCCTCAAAGGATTAATTTGCACCTCGACTGCTCCGAACTTAACCGAGTTAATGGAAATGCAAATGTCGCCGCAACAACACGTCGAGTTAGAAACGAATGAAAAAGTCATCATCAAAATTGAGCGAATGGTTTTCACTTTCACCAAACAATTTATCAAAACCGGAATAGAAAACGCTATTCTTGACCAAGATATAATTCCCATCACCTGCCCTGTTCAAATTATACAAGGCTTGCAAGATACTTTTATTGATTGGAAAATTGTTTATAAAATTGCACAAAAAATACAAAGCCCGCAAGTCACCATAAAATTACTCAAAAACAGTAATCATCACTTGCAACACCCGTTGGATTTGGCAGAAATCAACAACTCGCTCAAGATGATAGTAAATAATCTTTAACTTGACAAAATCCATTTTCTCTCTACATTAAGCATAAAATTATATTATTAAATTTATTGCTTTATGAAGACTATTATTAACAAGCAACTGTATCACTTTGCAGGGCATTCCATCGGTTATGAATATTGTATATTCAACCAACAAAGCCCCTTTACGGTTATTTATGTACATGGACTACAATCCTCTCCATGGGGACGCAAAGAAGAGCTTATAAAATCGACTTGCCAAGACTTGGGTCTCAATTTTTTACGCTTTGAATTGCTGGGACACGGTGAGGATAAACAAAAGTTTCTCTTTTGTGATTTTAATATGTGGAAACAGCAACTCCAAACCATCATCAAGCGCTATGTTTCAAATAACATCATCATGGTAGGACATTGCGTCGGAGGCTGGCTTTCTCTTTGCATGGCAGAAGACAATCCTTCACGCATTAAAGCAGTTATTTGCTTGAGTGCTGCACCCGATTTGATAGAACAATTAATATTGCGTTCCACCCCGGAGCAGAGAAAATGCTTGGAAAACACGGGTTTTGTAGAAGCAAAAGTTGAAAAATATCACTATATTTTTTCACAAAACTTATGGACCAGTTTTTTGAGCAATAACTTACTCAATCAAGAAAAAATCCACATCAACTGTCCGGTATATCTCCTGCAAGGCCAAGATGACATTTTCATTGATTGGCAATCTGTCTTAAAAATTGCCGATAAACTTGAAACTTCTCAAGTAATAATGAAAATATTGAAAAAAAGTAACCATCATATGCAAGACAAAGCAGCTCTTACAGAATTAAAGCGCTCCTTGCAAGATGCTTACGCAGACATAAAAAAAGAGGCTTAAGCCTCTTTTTTTATTTTAAAAACAATTCAATACAAAACAAAGTTCACTTATTCATTTAAGCTTTCCAACACATTATGATTATGCGCAAAATCTTTGACCACAAAAGTCGTAACCGGAGCCTTGGAATATTTATCAAACAACAAGCCATGCCCCAAACACAAACCGACATTAATGTTAAATTCGGTTCCCATTTCATTGAGATAATCTGCCTGCGAAATAGGATCACAGCTGGCTCCTTTCATATCCGGACTAATCTCGGAGCCATCCAATCCGCTTTGTTTGCAGTTAATAGAGAAAACTTCAAACCCTTCATTTTGCAAAATTTCCACCAATTTAGCGGCATATTTTTGCATGGATAAACAGTTGGCAATACCGATTTTTTTGTAGTCCGATATTTTCATAAATTCAATTAATTCCAGCAAACGTGAACGTTTTGATTTTAACAAAGCCTGAAAGGCATTTTTCATTTCTTGTTTATCTTCAACCGAATAGCTTGTCATATTGATTCTCTCCGTTAATAATTTTGAGTATTGTAGCAAAGACAAAAATAAAAACAATCACAAAAAAAGAGGCAGATTTAATTTCTGCCTCCGATTTTTGTATCTCTTCTCTATTGATCAAGGAAAGAACGCAACTTTCTTGAACGAGACGGATGTTTCAACTTACGCAACGCCTTTGCCTCAATCTGACGAATACGTTCACGCGTAACGTTAAATTGTTGTCCGACTTCTTCCAAAGTATGGTCTGTGTTCATACCAATACCGAAACGCATACGTAATACCCTCTCCTCTCTCGGTGTCAAAGAAGAAAGAATACGTGTGCAGGTTTCTTTCAAGTTAGAATGAATTGCGGAATCTAACGGCTGTAAAGCATTATCATCGGCAATAAAATCGCCCAAAGAGGAATCTTCTTCATCTCCGACCGGAGCTTCCAAAGAAACCGGCTCTTTAGCAATTTTCATAACCTTACGTACTTTTTCCAAAGGCATGGAGAGGCGCGCAGCCAATTCTTCAGGCACGGGCTCACGTCCCATTTCCGATAACATCTGACGAGAAGTTCTGACCAATTTATTGATTGTTTCAATCATATGTACCGGAATACGAATAGTGCGTGCTTGGTCGGCAATCGAACGCGTAATGGCTTGACGTATCCACCAAGTCGCATAAGTCGAGAACTTATAACCGCGGCGATATTCAAATTTATCCACGGCTTTCATCAAACCGATATTACCTTCTTGAATCAAATCCAAGAATTGCAAACCGCGATTGGTATATTTTTTGGCAATGGAAATAACCAAACGCAAGTTAGCTTCAATCATTTCCTTTTTAGCTCTGTCCGCTTCACGTTCACCTTTTTTGATTGTATCGACCATACGGCGATATTCTGTAATCGGCAAACCGCATTCTTGTGCCATTTTGGCAACGGAATCTCTGAGTTCAACAATTTCGGTCCCATATTTTTCAACAAACATTTGCCAATGTTTATCTTTTTTATGTGAGATTTTTTCTAACCAATTCGGATCGAGCTCAGATTTTTGATAAGCCTCTAAGAAATCTTCACGTTTAATTTTGCAAGACAATGCATAGCGCAACAACTTACCTTCCAAACCCATCAAACGTTTGTTCAAATCATTAAGTTGTTCAACCAATTGTTCCACACGGGTTGCATTTAAGTGGATTGAGCTCATCAACTCAACCAATTCTTTCTTAACTTGTAAATATTTCTTCTCTACCGACGGAGCAACGGATTTTCCGGCAATAATTGCGGCCACGCGTTGGTTTTGAATTTTCTTCAAATCATCATAGTAGCTTGAAATTTTCGTCAAAATATCCAAGACCGGTTGCAACAGAGCTTCCTCCATTGCCGCAACCGAAGCAGAAACTCTGCCGCCGACGCCGTCTTCATCATCGTCATCACCCTCTGAGGCGGCATCATCTTCGCCGTCTTCAGACACGGAAGCGTCTTCATCTTCGTCTTCAACATCATCTTCGACGGTATCTTCCAGCTCAATATCATTGGCTAAATCATCATCAATATCGTCTAAATTATCTTTGGTTTCAATTTCTTCGGCAACTTTTTCCAAATCATCGACTGAGGTCTCATCATCATCATAGACCATAGCTTCGGCATCATCGCCATACATCATTTCCAAATCGACAATATCGCGGAGTTGCATTTTGCCGTTAAGCAAATCATCGCGCCAATCGGCAATTGCTTTAATGGTCATTGGGCTTTCGCACAAGCCGTCAATCATCACGGTTTTACCGGCTTCAATACGTTTGGCAATTGCGATTTCGCCTTCACGAGACAACAGCTCAACGGTTCCCATTTCCTTCAAATACATACGAACCGGGTCATCTGAGCGCCCTAATTCGCGCTCATCAAAATTTCCGCTTTCGTCATCATCATCATAATCTTCATCATCGTCGTTTTCTTGTTCAAAATTATCGACATCCGACTCAGAAATGATGCTGATTCCCATATCGGAAATTTCAGCCATAATATCTTCAATTTGTTCAGAGGATTCACGTTCGGACGGCAAAGCCTTATTCAGTTCTTCTACTGTGATATAGCCTCTGGCTTTACCTTTTTCAATCAGTCTTTTGACTGCGCTTCCTAAAGAATCAATCAAAGGGGCATCGTTAGCGCCGCCTTCGTAATAGTCTTGATTTTCATCGGTATCTGACATGTCAATTCCCATTAAACCGGTTTAAAATTTAAAAATTTGCGGATTCAATAAAGAATCCTAATACTGCAGCTAGCAAACTTTTAATAATTTATGTACGATTTGTCAACACCTGCATTTGACAAAACGAGCGGCGTAAACGTCCCTTTTCCCGCAAAACCTTGCCTGACGGGAGTTTTATCAAATAACATTTTGTGTATTAAGTAGCGTTTCTTTTTCTTTTTTCAAGGATTCATATCGCAAATAAACATCTTCGGGGAGCGACTCGGAAACTTGCATAATTCTTAAACACTCTTTTATTTCGTTATCGAGCTGTTTGAGTTGTACTTCAATAATTTTTGTATCAATCTCTTCTCTGATTTTATTAATATATGGATTTTGTTGGCGAAACATCTCCAACTCCCACAAAGCGGCCAACTCTTTACCCTGACCTTTTTCCTGCAGGGCTTTGCACACATCCTCACTGCTAAGTTCTGCATCTTCCCCATCGTGAGAAATCTCGAGCAAGGTATCAAAAAATTTACGCAATTTTTCATCCGGAATATCAAACATTCCCATTTTTTCTTCATATTCTGCAATCAAAGAAGGATAATAAACCATTGCCGCCAACACAAATTTAACCACCAACTCATCCAAACTGACTTTTGGACGCTCCACCCGTGCAGATTGGGCAGGTTGCGGCTTGCGTTCATCTCCGCGAACATAATGATTTGTTTTTTTTGCATAATTCTGATTTTTCCAAAAGCCGCGTCCGAGTTCGTTATAAATGTAGTTTTGCATTTCTTGGCTATAGTAGCCGCGCACTTTTTCATCTTGAATTTTGGCCACTTCTTCCATAACGTTTTTTTCGATTAAGGCTTTTTGTTCCGGCGTATCAAAGACGCGTCCTTCAACATTTTTGCGCCACAAGAGCTTAACCAAAGGGGTCGTATTTTTCAAATATTCGGCAAATGCGTCATGTCCGTGAGCTTTTAAGAATTCATCAGGATCCATTTTATCGGGCAAAAAGACATATTTGAGCGAATATCCGGCTTTTAAGATTGGCAAGCCACGGTCAATCGAGCGAATTGCCGCTCTGATACCGGCACCATCTCCGTCAAAACAAAGCGTTGGTTCCGGACAAACTTTCCAAGCCTCACCGATTTGGTCTTCGGTCAGGGCCGTACCAAGCGGAGCCACCGCATAGCCAAAGCCGTATTTATCCAAAGCAATCACGTCCATATAGCCTTCGCAAATAATAATATTGCGGGCGGCAAAAGCGCGGTCACGGGCATTATTCAAATTATACAATACCCGCCGTTTATTAAACAAAGGCGTTTCCGGAGAGTTGAGGTATTTGGGCTGTCCGTCGCCCATAATTCTGCCGCCGAACGCAATCACACGACCGGCCTTATCCATAATCGGAATCATAACTCGGTCCCGAAAGAAATCATGCGGGCGGCGACTTTTGTCTTCCGGAATGGCAATTAAACCAAGTTCTGCCATATCATGTTCGGAAATACCTTTTGAGGCAAGCAAGGCTTTCAATCCGTTATTGTTCGGCGCATAACCCAAACGAAATTTGGTAATAATATCTTCTTCAAACCCGCGATGATGAAAATAATCCATTGCTCTTTGCCCCTCCGGCAAATGCAAAGATTTTTCAAAAAAGCGACAAGCCATTTCCATAATATCATAAAGTGAATTACGCTTAACGGCTTCTTCATGGCTTTCTTTAGAAATTTGCGGCACTTGCAAACCGGCCTTATCGGCTAATTTGCGAATAGCATCCATAAACGGAAGATTATTGGCTTCCATTTCAAATTTAATAATATCGCCATGTGCCCCGCAACCAAAGCAGTGGTAAAACCCTTTGGCTTCGTTAACGGTAAAAGACGGTGTTTTTTCATTATGAAACGGACAACAGGCTTGATATTCGCGTCCTTTGCGAACCAATTTTACTTTTGATGAAACGACGTCCACAATTGAGATTTTGGCTCTCAGTTCATCGCAAAATTTCTGTAAATCAATACCTGCCATCACACACCGAAAATAACAATATCATAACAAAAGTTCAAAAGTGCCTTTTGCCGAAGCCAGAGCACTTTTGAACTTTGCATCAAAATTAGCCGAGCAAGGTTTTAATCATGGAAGAGGCTTTTGCCATATCCAATTGGCCGGCATATTTTGCTTTCAACTCGCCCATAACTTTGCCCATATCGCGCATAGAAGCGGCACCTGTTGCTGAAATAATTGATTTTAATACGGTTTCAATTTCGGCATCGCTCATTTGTTTGGGCAAAAATTTTTCAATCACTTTAATTTCGCTTAATTCTTTATCAGCCAAATCCTGACGATGTCCTTCAACATACATTTTAATAGAGTCATTGCGTTGTTTAATCATACCTTGCATCATTGAGAGCAATTCGGCATCACTTGCTTGAGCTTGGCCTTTACCTCTGGCCTCGACGTCTTTTTCCTTCATTCCGGCAATAATCAAGCGAACGGCGCTAACGGTTGCCGTATCTTTATTGAGCATAGATTCTTTGAGAGTCTTTTGCAAATCTTCTCTTAACATTTTTTTCTCCTAACATGTTGCATTTGAGCCAAGGATAAACACATCATCGCAAAAATGCAAGTCCTTAAATCAAGCCCTCTTGTCATTTTTTGTGAAATATACTACATTTAAGTCGCACTCATAAAGGAGATAAAAAATGCCTCAGTTGATTTTAGTGTTGCTCAGCCTCAGCCTTTTTGCCGTTCCGGCATCAGCACAAGATGCGCCCTCAGTTAACACAGACACCATAGCCTATAGCCAAGAGGAATATGAGCGCCAACGCCAAAAAGAGATTGAAGAAATGCAGCAAGCCTTAACCGCCATGAGCAAATTTATGGTCCAAACCATGAACCGCATGACCCAAGCCATCAATGAATCGATTCCCGAAATTGCCAAAAGTTCGCAAGATCTTATCCAATCCATCCAACCCATTATCAAAGCCGCCGAAGAAAACGCGCAGCAAGCCGAGCAATATAATTATCCCGAAATAAAACCGCAAAATCCCTTTGCCGAAGCTCAAGCTATCAAAGAACCAACTCAAGAAGAAACCGCACCAACCGCCACAACTTCCTCAAAGCCCAAAAAGATTCAGCTTTTTCCGGCGCCTTCGCCTAATTATTGAGCTCTAGAAGTGCCAGCGCCAAGAAAACATACTTTCATCCACATCGTGTCCGTGATTGTCTTCAAAAGTATAGTTGAGTGCCAAAGACGAGTTAACCGTTAAACTATAAGATAATTCAGCTTTATATTTGACCTTGTCGCCAAATTGCGAAGTTGCCCAAATTTTTTCGGCATCGGCCAAAATCCGCCAATTACCGAAATCACCATAGACACCGCCGTTGGCACCAATTCCTGCCCATTGATTATGAGGCAAAAAGCCGCCATAAGATAAGTGATTATTCACAAATCCGAAAACTTTGATATTATCGGTCACGGCATAAGTCACGCCCCCGCCCACAACCAAATCGGCGCTATAACCTTCTTCCTCCGTGTCAGGATTCATCACACGGTTAATTCCAAATTGAATATTATAAGAAAACGGAAAAAACATCACATCAACCGGAGCCAAAGAGCGAATACCGACAATATCAAAATTTTGCAAAACATATTTATCTTGGCTGTCATAATGCCTGAAACTAACGTTCAAAAAGTTAATTTCCGCCCCCGATAACAAACCAAAACTATTATCCGTCAGCGATGTATAAGCCGGACGATAAGCAATTTCTTGGAACCCCTCACCGTTTCTGACACCAATTCCTGTCTCCAAACGCATGGAATCATGTGCCTCTAAAGGACTTTGTCCGGTTGTTAAGGGCTTAAACGTATCACGCACCTCATTACCGGCACGTTCTTTCAAAAGTTTAAAACTTTTTTTGCGATATTCTTTCAGTTCAATATCTTTGGCCACATATTGATATTGCACATATTGATAAGCCGCCTCAAACACCCCGGCTTTATCTGTTTCCGATAAATCATTAAGTTCATAAACATCAGACATAATAATTTTTTCAAAAGCCTCTTTCTGCACGTCTGACATTTGCGCATACATATATTTTATTTTGTTTTGGCGTGAAGGGCGATAATTAACTCCTTTGACCAAACCTTCTCTTGAATTAACCGCTTTGAGCGTATCCAAAGGGATTGCCTGGACCGGAAAATCATCAGCCAATTTGAGTGACGGACGCACTGCATCTAAGAGTTCCATCAGCATATAAGAGCAGTTTTCGGTAAAAAAGAAATACTGGGTTTGGGTGTGCCCCAACTCCCAAGTATGTGCCATAAAAAATTGGAGCTCTTCTGGGGTCAAATCAAGATTAAGCTCCCAAATATCGCGGTTTTCAATATTATTATAGGTATTGATGATATCATAATAAGGCTTAACCGTAAAACCACCAAAATACCCGCCCGTCAAACCATACACGGCAAACAGCACCCCGTTTTCATCTCCCGTAAAGGCACCGTAATTCATACCATGAGCCAAGAGTTGCGTCCCCTTGCGTGAGGTATCGATTCGAATTAAGGTATGCCCAAACAAAGAGGACGGATTATTCATATAAGCATTGGTAAATAAGAGGGTCACTCCCGCCGGAGACACATCTTTATAAAATTGTTCATATTCTTCACATTTCGGAAAGGGTTTATCAATCAAGCCCTGCTTTTTCAAAAACAAATAGCGAGCCGGAAACAAACATATTTTTTTCGTATCGGAATTTTGCTCAAACAAAGAGATAGTTGCGTTAAGTTCGGCCAAAGGATTAACTTTTCCCTTTTCGCTCAAAAAAAATTCAGGTGAATCAATTGTGCTTTCCACACCTCCAAGAAGTTGCGGACGATAATGCACCAAGGCCTGCCATTGAGGCATACGAGACACCTCCTCTGCCGACATTGCCCAAACCTTAGGAGAAATCAGAACTGCAATCAAAAAAGCCGCAAATATCTTCATCTTTTAACCAGAAAAACAGTGCCGCTTGAAAATCTTTCAAACGGCACTGAAAAAGAAGCCACACTTAAGCTTGTTGCTTAACGGCTTCAAACAAAGCCAAGGTCACATCAGCGGCTTCGGCATTTTCAGACGGGAAAATAGTAGCAAAATTTTGTTTTGAAATCTGGCCTAATTTTTCACTATCCATATTCATAATACCGGCCAAAGTCGTAATAGTTTCACCTTCACCGCGAGCAGCGTCCAAAGCATATTGCTCCATATTGTTTTCAATAAAGGCCAAAACCATTTTTTGGGTTCCGCCCGTAATACGACCGTTCGGGTCACATCCCGATGTACCGAAAGTAATACCGAAAGTTTGCGTACCAAAAGTTCCGTTAGTGGTAACGGCTAAGATTTGTGGTCCCATTCCTTTTTGCCCGCGCCAAGCCATAGAGCCCAAACCGCAACCTGTAGAATCAACGGCGCCTGCATTTCCGGCTAACATCATGGAACCTAATACCAATGAAGCTAAATAAAGTTTTTTCACGTTTATTCTCCTCTATAGAAATTGAAGACTTATTTAAGCTATCAAAAAAAAATATAAATGTATAGACCAATAACAAATACTTACCACTTAATCCCCAAGAAATACAAAAAAATAAAATCACTTGCAGTCTGTAAAAAATGTGCTATATATAAGCTATATGCAAACACGTTAAGGCTGTGAACGGAATTCTCCCTTCGCAGTCTCATTTTTCTAACTTAATCAAAATTTTTTGGAGGGTTAAAATGGATAAATTCCCATTAACCAAGAATGGTTACATTGCTTTGGAAGCAGAATTAAAAAACCTCAAAGGGGTTGAACGCCCGAACATTATTGCGGCCATTGCCGAAGCCCGTTCTCATGGCGACTTGTCTGAAAATGCCGAATATTCCGCCGCCAAAGAAAAACAAAGTTTTATTGAGGGGCGCATTCAAGAGTTGGAAGCAGTCATCAGTCGTGCCCAAGTAATTGATCCGGCACAAACCAAAAGTAATGTTATTCGTTTTGGTGCCACGGTTGTTGTGGTTGATGAAGACACCGATGAAGAAAAACAATACCAAATTGTCGGTGATTATGAAGCAGACATTGAAAAGAACCGTATTTCTTTGTCTTCTCCTCTGGCAAAGGCCTTAATCGGTAAAGAAGCCGGCGACACGGCCGAATTTGCCGCCCCCGGCGGACGCAAATCTTTTGAAATTGTTGATGTGATTTATCAATAATCCAGCAATTCAAAACCCTCAAAGCCGACTTTTATTGCAAGTCGGCTTTTGTTTTGCAAAAACTTCACAACACCTCTTGCCAAAAGCGCTCATAAATCCTATTTTATGAGAAACATAACAAACTAGGATAAAAACATGTCAGACTACAAAACCAAAATGTTGATTATCGGCTCAGGTCCGGCAGGCTACACCGCAGGCATTTATGCCGTCCGTTCAGGCTTAGATCCGATAATTGTCTCCGGCTCACAACTTGGCGGACAATTAACCATCACCACCGAAATTGAAAATTTCCCCGGCTTTCCAAATCCCGTATCCGGTCCGCAATTAATGGAAGATATGCGTCAACAAGCCCTAAACTTAGGGGTTCAACTCATCGAAGACCAAATTACGGAAGTCAATTTTCAAACACGCCCGTTTGTTTGCAAATCTGAAAACGGCAATACCTTCACGGCTGATACCGTCATTATTGCCACGGGGGCATCGGCTCGCTGGTTAGGCCTTCCTTCAGAGGAAAAATTCAGAGGATTCGGCGTATCGGGTTGCGCCACTTGCGATGGCTTTTTCTATCGCAATCGCGATGTTGCCGTGGTCGGCGGCGGCAATACAGCCGTTGATGAAGCCATCTATCTGACCAACTTTGCCAAAAGTGTCACGCTCATCCACCGTCGTGATGAATTACGTGCCGATAAAGTCTTGCAAGCAAGACTTTTCAAAAACCCCAAAATTAAAGTAGAGTGGAACAGCGTGGTAGATGAAGTTCTGGGCCAAGATACACCTTTGGGCGTCACCGGTGTAAGGCTCAAAAACACGCAAACCGGCGCCACAAAAGATATAGCGGTTGAAGGATTGTTCATTGCCATTGGTCACAAACCAAATACCGCAATTTTCAAAGATTCTCTAAAACTTGATGCCGAAGGCTATATCATCACCCACCCAGATAGCTGTCAAACCGACATTGCCGGTGTTTTTGCTGCCGGAGACGTTCAATCCGGTCACTTCAGACAAGCCATCATGGCCGCCGGTGCCGGTTGCCAAGCCTGCCTTGAAGCCGAAAAATACCTTGCATCATTAGAGTAAATTAAGGAGAAGATTATGTCAAAACACGAAAATTGTTGCTGTCACGAAGAAGAACACAACCACCACTGTCACTGTGATGAAACTTGCGATTGCGGTTGCCAGGAAGGCAATCCCTGCCCTTGCGGTTGCGATTGTGATTGTGAGTGCGGCTGTGGCTGCCATTGCGGTAACTCCGATAAAGAAATTGCCTTTGAACTGTGCCGCACGATGATTGAAGGCCGCACCTACACCGCCGAAGGTGTTGCCGAAGCCTTCAAAAAAATCTATGAAGCGGTAAAGAGCTGTAAATAATAATTCAAATCCATAAATAATAGCCCGAAACCACCTCTGGGCTATTATTTTAAAATAAGAACAAAATATAATGTATTGATTGAATGTGCATAATAAAAAAAAATATTGCTTAGACAAGAAAAATAACCTACTTTAAAGAAAGTAAGATTCAAATTAAATAGGTTGGAACAATGAAAAAATTTTGGATTAATTTAATATGTTCATTCATTTTTTCCCAAAAAAAACGTAAAGCTTTTAGAGCCAAACACCTTCAAAAAAAAATAATCACACCACAAACTTCCAATGTAGAAAACCATAATATGGAAGACCTTATGTATACAAAAAATCACATTGAGATTGAACCTGAAGATAAACAAAGAGTTAACTTATCTATTCAAGGTGAAAATAACACAATCATTATAAAAAAATTAAATAATACTGGTAGTGGGTATATTTCGATTTTCATTGCAGGAAACAACTGCAAAATAACTCTGCAAGAGGGAATTTTAGT
>CALXOP010000063.1 GCA_944390035.1 uncultured Alphaproteobacteria bacterium
TGTTACAATTTGTCAATATATTTTTTTATTTATTGTACTTTAATATATAATAATTACATTTAAGTTTGACTTGATGATTTCATATATCTCTTAACTTCAAGTCATTGATGGCGATAAGTTGAAAAATGATATCGAGTCTGGGGGAGGGATAATATCTTTCAGGTGAGATACAAAATTGATTAAAATCCCGTAAGCTATTGAAATACAAAGATTGAAAATCAAAAAAGTTCGGATGTTGCTCAAAAAAAGCCTATTTTGACTTTTAAACATCCGAACCGTATAAATGCTTGATATATAAAGAAAAAACCGCCATTTCTGACGGTTTGTATTCTGTGGCTGGGGTGGCTGGATGTGTCAATACCAACCCATAAAACCTTGTTTTGTGTAAAATCAATAACTTATCTAAATATCGTCTGGGGTGTAAACCTCAAAGTTATTAGCAGTTTTCATTAGCACTGCTAATAAAATATATGAACACAATTTCGCTGTCAATTAGGAATATCAAGGATTAACGGAGAATTTATTCTGCTAATAACTTTTATTATTAGGGTGATATGAGAAATTTTTCCTGAAAGTTGTTGATATGTTCACTTGTAACTTGAAAATTGTATTTAATTTTGCTATAAGAAAAAAGCCACTTAGGATAAGTGCGCGCAAAATCCGAAGATTTAGTTCTTCGGATTTTTTTGTTTTAAAAAATTACGAATAAGGAAAAAGCCATGTCTAATTTAATTCAATACATCGTTCAAGACTTTTCAGGAAGAAGAGCTGAAAAAGAAACAATCTCAAACACTGCTTTCAAGAGAGCTTTCTTCTCAAGAAGATACTGATAAAAACTATAAATTTAACTCACGTCATTTGTTGGAGAATGATTTTTCTCACCTTCAATCTAAACCAGCCCCCACGGCTAGGTCTTACCTATCACAAGCATTAGCTAAAAACGTGGCAACAGAAGGAAATAAAGTAAGTTCTGCTTTATCACCTAAACCAATCGGAAATGATGCCTTATCATACAAAATTGCCCAAAATAACAAAGGTAATACTGAAAATGATGCAAACATTTCATCAATTAAAAAAATACAGATGAAGAATTAATTGAAAGAATGACACCTATTCTTTACCAAATGGAAGAGCCTAAAAATCATATTTATATTGATACAACGTGGAATAAAACAAGTGGTATTGGAGCTAATGTAAACGATTGGGATACTTTTAAAAATATAAATTGGCAAATTAATGAAAGAGCCGCAACAGAAGAAGAAAAAAGAGCCGCTTTTGATGTTTATCAAAAAGATATTGATATGGGATTAAAAAATAAAGACGCTAAAGGAAATGTTATTAAAAATAATAAAAAAGCAGATGCTTACAAGAGTTATAGCCAATTGACATTAAATGATGAGGAAATTAACAAATTACTCAAACAACATTTACTAGACGATATAAAATATCTTCAGAAGGAGTTTCCTGATTTTGCTTCTTATCCGCCGGAATTGCAAAATGTGTTATTAGATATTAAATTCACTACAGGAAATGTATCTCAAGAAAATTGGCCCAAACTCAGAAAAGCCATTGCCGAGAAAAACTTGTTTGGAGATGAAGGAATTATCGATAATGTGCATCGTAAAGATGTTGGAGAAGACCGAAACTTATGGGCTGAACAACAAATCCGAAACATCAAATCTTGGTAGCCATAGAGGGGCAGTTCTTACTGCCCCATATCTTTTTTACCTATAACAAATGTTGAAACCCCGTTCATTTTTTCAAGCACAAACCATTCTCCATCAAAACAATATTCTTTTTGCTCATCGCACTTCTTCAATGTATATCTATATACATCTGTTTGTGTATCTTTTAGAAAATCATTATAAAAAGAACATTCCAATGTGATAAACATCGGCGTATTTTCCAGCATTTTACACTGTCTAACTACTTTGTTGTTATATAAGTCATAATATGTTTGCGATGTCGGGGTCAAAAATGTTGGTCTCGCACCTCGGGATATAGGAGATAATTTTTTATAAAATAAAGGATTTACAAATTTATCTTTTGGAGCATCATCAGATTGAGATGGTATAACATAAGTTGTTGTTTTTTCAAGAATATATGGCGTCATTTTTTGATAAACAAGCCAACCACCTTCATCCAAACAAGCGTTTTCTTGACGACAGGGTTTAAGACTATAAGTAAAAGAAACTGTTTTATCTTTTTGAGAAACATTATCAGATTTCTGGCAATCTAACGTGATGCTATCCATCTGATTATTAACCAATCTACACTTGTAATTACGTTCAAATCCTCCCATTTCTACAATATTCACACTTGAAGGCGTGATTTTAGCTTTATCCGTAAAATGAGAAATAGAAATTAGTGTTTTATAAAACAGAGGATTAACAAATTTTTCTTCTTTATTTTGATTAAACAAAGCACAAGATGTGCTCATTAAAGCAATCATACCAAATACCAAAACACCTTTTCTCATTCTTAAACTCCCAAGATTAAGATGAATAAAGTATATAGCGCAATATTGAAAATATGGTTAAATAAAAAATTAAGGCATTTTTCTATTCGGAGCATTTAAAATTTTATGCCTGAGTTTTAAGAATATGGTTCACCAAGAAATACAAGAATGTATAAAACCTGATTAAGTGAAGAAATTTGTAAAAGCCTCATATATGAGAGATTGATTTCATATAAGATGATAACTTGAATAAAAAACTAAAAATGACTAACAAAAAATAAAAAGCTTGCATTTAAATGAATACTTGTTAAGGTTGTATTGCTAAATATTGATTCTTCAAATAATAGGTTTCAGAACTCAATAGTTCATATTATTAAGCAGCTTAAATATTAAGCAAAATCAAGCAATAACCACAAAGGATGTCACTCATGAACAAAACCTTACTTTTCACAACAGCTTTAGCTTCTTTAGTAACACCGGCATATTTACAAGCAGCAGATATCAATATAACCGAAGACAAAACAATTACTCAAACTGGGGTAGTGGTTGATGATGCCGGTGTAATTACTGATTTTGGAACAGTTAAAGACGGAATCGTTCAGTCAGAAAATAATGATATAAATATTCAGGGCGGAACAATTACGGTAAATACGATGTTCGCAGGCATTTCTCACATGGCCGATGGAGATATAAATATAAGTGAAGGAGCCACGATTATCGGTGGAAGTATTGAAGGTCGTATTCCAGATGAAAAACCAGGCGAGTTTTATACGCCGTTAGGTAATACCATAGTTCACTCAGGAAATGGTAATATTAATATAAAAGGTGGTTCTCTGCAATTAAACAATGCCGGAATTATGAAAGTAAATCGTTGTGAAAATGGCGGATATGGCCTCGGATGTGAAGGAGAGGAAATTGAGGCCACTGGCAATATTAATATTTCGGGAGGAAAATTGGTTTTAAGCCAATCCGAAAATTACAGTGAACACAATATTAATATTTCAGGTGGTAACATTAGCATGTCCCAAAATTCGGACTTAAGCGCTAATGAAAAAATAACAATTAGCGATGGAAAGATTCAAGCTACAGATTCTAGTATGCACGGAAATGGAATTAGCGTCACTGGAGGAGAAATCACTTTAGACAACACGGACTTTACCAACGATAGTTTGTCAGAAACTTTTAAATTAAGTGGTGGTACGATTACAATGAATGGTAATCAGAGTGTTATTGGTACCAATCATGGCGATGTTAACGATGACACTAGTGGTAAATTTGAAATGAGTGGCGGTCATGTCGTTGTTAATAATTCCGAGAATTATATCGAAGGTGGCGATATCTCTGTAAGCGGCGGAGATATTAGTATTTCAAAAGGTGCAACTTTGCAAACGGTTGCCACGTTAACAGAAAACGATATGCCGAAAGATATCTCAACAATAAAACTTACCGATGCAGGAACAATCAATCTTTCAGGAAAATTGGTATCAAATATTTCCGGCAATGGAAATATCACATTCCAAAATTCGGCCTCAAATATTACCGGCAATGTCGCAGGCTCTCATTTAACCTTTGAAGCTGACCATTCTTTAAGCCAAGCTATCTCGGGCGGTATTTCCAATTTAGCCTCTTTGAGTGTTAATAAAGGAACCTTGACGTATGATAAACCTTCGGAAGGTCTTTTAGGCGATGTGAAGGTTGCTCAAGGAGCGGGATTAAATGTTAATAAATTTATGCAAACCAATGATTTAACGCTTAACGGAAAAGTCAGCATCAATGATGATGTCGCCGCACAAGGAAACATCAAAATAGCCGATGCCTCGATTGATTTGAACGGCAAGTCATTAAATGCCATAAAAGAAGGTATTACAATGACGAGCGGAACCATCAATATGAACAATGGCTCAGGTAACCAAGATTTAACCCTTTGGGCGGCTAAAGATATTAATATCTCTGGCGGTACAATTAATATGAATGGTCGCGAAGCATACATTGACACATTTTATGACTTACTTGACCAAAATCATAAGCCGCTCCCAAAACCTGGAACTCCTGGAAATATTAATATTTCTAATGCGACCATTAATGTTAACAGCAATTCGGCGGAAATATCGTCCGAAGGAGAGATTAATGTTTCCGATAATGCGGTCATCAATATCGCATCGGGTGCAAAATTATCTTCTTATGAGAGCTTTAAAATTGAAAATGCTGATTTGGTATTAGGGGATAAGGCCACTATTAATCTCACCGGTACAGGCGCAATTAATATTGCCGGTAATTTGGCGGCAAATGTTGAAGGTGATGGTAATCTGAACATTAAGTCTTCTAATGCGGTAATTAATGGTGATATCAAAGGCTCGCAATTAACCTTTGAGGCAGACCATTCTTTGAGTAAAGCTCTGTTGGGTGAGAATATTGAATTAGCCTCTTTGAACGTTAACAAAGGCACGTTGACTTTTGATGAACAACCAACTTCAATCACCAATTTGAATGTTGCCGGAGGTTTGGATATTGGTGCCAATACCGTAAAAGCCACCAATGTTTCTTTCAAAGACAACTCCACACTTAAATTCACGGTTGCCGGTAAAGAAGACGGAAGTTATGGTAAAATTAAAGCCGATACGATTAATGTCAGCACAACCGGCACTAAACTGGATTTAACCTTAAACAGCAGTGTTTTGGGTAAAGATGAATCAAAAGATTTTACTATTCTTGATGGTAGTGTTACCGGAGATTTTGCGGAGTTAAGCAAAAACAGCCGTTATGAATTTGAAAAATTAGGAAACGGGCAATATAAAATTACCGGAAAAGCCTCAGCGGCTGATATTGCGACAGAAGCCGGTGGTAGTGCCAACAATGTCGGCACGGCAACGGCTTGGGATGGTGTTTCTTTAGATAACCCAAGCGGTTCAACTTCCGGACAAGTTGCCAATGCCTTGGCTGAATTGGCTGGTAAACCGGATGCCGCCTCACAAAAGGCTTATGTAGATGCCTTGACCGCGGTTGCTCCTGAGGTTGCGCCAATGGTTCAGCAAAACGAAACTCAAACCTCAAATCAAGTCTTTGGCGCAATTGGAACACGTTTGAGCGGTGGCAGCATTTCCACCGGTGGTGAAGGTATGTCGTCTGGTGATAATATCTTTGAACGTGCCGCAATGTGGGTTCAAGGCTTGTTTAATAAATCTAAACTTGATGACACTTCAAAATCTTATGGCTTTGATGCAGATTCAAACGGTATCGCTATGGGTGCTGAAAAATATGTAACGGAAGACACCAAAGTCGGTTTAGGTTATGCTTATACCAACACCGATATTGACGGCTTCAAAAGAGAAACGGATGTGGATACTCATACTGCCTTTGTTTATGGAGAATATAAGCCGAGTAATTGGTATGTTAACGGTATCGCCTCATACGGCTGGTCAGATTATGACGAAAGCAAAAATGTGGCCGGAGTTAATGTTAAGTCTGACTATGATGCCGAAACCTTTGGTTTGCAAGCCATGACCGGATATGATATGCAGGTTAAAGGCTTTGGCCTAACGCCGGAGATGGGCTTGCGCTATGTCCATATCAGCCAAGACAGCTATAAAGATTCCGCCGACCAAAGAGTATCTGCAAATGATAGCGATATCTTAACCGGTGTTATCGGCGCTAAAGTCAGCAAAACTTGGACGCTTGAAAACGGGATGAACATTAAACCGGAAGCACGCATTGCCGCAACTTATGACCTGATGAACGATGACACAAACTCTGTCGTAACTTTGGCCAATGGTTCGGCTTATAGTGTTGAAGGTGAAGCATTAGACCGTTTCGGTATGGAATTTGGTGCCGGATTAACCGCAGAAATCAATGATAATGTTGAACTCTCTCTTGGTTATGAAGGTAAATTCCGTGAGGATTACCAAGACCACACCGGTTTGTTAAACGCTAAATATAAATTTTAATGCTTAACAACTAGTACGAAGATACCCTGTAACAAGAAAGTTGCAGGGTATTTTCTTTTTTTTAACAATCTTGTGCAAATAATGAATTATGAGATATAGCTTTTATAAAATTTTAGTTGCGATTTTTTTGTTGAGCGGCTGCCAAAGTATTTCCGTTCCTCCATCATATGAATATAAAGAAATTGCAACGAGAGATTTCACAATTGCAAGCTGGCAAAAAATCACTGAGCCTAATGGGACATATAAAATATACATAGAAGGGGACGGCTATGCATTTAACGCATACGGACGCCCCACACAAGACCCGACACCTAAAGGAGAGTTGGTTCGCAAATTGGCTTTTGGGGACAATAGCCCGAATGTGATTTATCTTGCAAGACCTTGTCAGTATGTCAAAAGTCCGATTTGTTCTCAAAGACATTGGACAACGGCGCGTTTTGCGCATGAAGTCGTTAATGCCGAATATGAGGCTATCAAACAAATTGCAGGACAGCATCCGGTGATTTTAATCGGGTTTTCCGGTGGTGCGCAAATTGCAGGCTTAGTAGCTTCGGCTAAAAATGGTTTGAATATCAAGAAAATCATCACCATTGCCGGAAATCTTGACCATTTAGCATGGACACAATATCATAACTTACCCCCACTTAATGAAGCAATGAACTTGGCTGATTATCGTCATCAATTTGCAGAGCTTCCGCAAATCCACTATGTCGGCACAAAAGATAAAGTCATCCCTCCGGTATTGACGGAACAGTTTGTCGGAAATGAGGATTTGATAATTAAGGTTAAAAACGCCAGCCATAATTCCGGCTGGGAAGAGATTTATCAAAAAATCTGGCGCGAAAGATAATACATTTTCCCCGCGTTTTCCTGACCAGCAAACGCACAAATCGCAATTTATATACAACGTGTCGCAAAATTAACGCGATGACATTGATAATGAAGGAAAATAAAGGAGTATAAATTAATCAAAAGCTTGTTTTTTATAATGCTATTAGATAAAATCAACTAAATTAAACTTTTAAGGTATATGACAATGCCAATAGCTGAATATTTGAAAGAAATTAATAAACGTTTTCAAACCGGAGAGGCCAGAGAACATTCCTACCGTGGAGATTTGCAAACTCTTATTGAAAAAATGGTTAGCGGTGTTACGGCAATAAATGAACCCAAACATTTGAAAAATGTCGGTGCTCCGGATTATGTTGTAAAGAAAAAAGATATTCCGCTTGGTTATATTGAAGCTAAAGATATCGATGCTGATTTAGATAATAAGGATTATAAAGAACAATTTGAACGCTATCGTAATGGATTATCAAATTTAATTATTACCAATTATCTTGAATTTCGGTTTTATCGTGATGGAGAAAAAACAACATCTCTGCGCATTGGTCATATTGAAAATGGAAAAATCATTGCAAATACTGAAAACTTTCAAATATTTCAAGATTTGATATCAGGTTTTTGTGTTAACAGTGGGCAAACTATTCATTCAGCTTCAAAATTGGCAAAAATAATGGCAGGAAAAGCCAGACTTTTGGCTGATGTAGTAAAAAAGTCATTAAAAAGCTTTGATGAAAGTTATGATAATAAAACCCTTCAAGAGCAATATGTCGCATTTCAAAAAGTTTTAATAAGTGACATAACGCAAGAAGAATTTTCTGACGTCTATGCGCAAACAATAGCTTATGGTATGTTTGCAGGCCGTTTAAATGACAAGAGTTTAGATAATTTTTCACGAATGGAAGCTTGTGAATGTATTCCAAAATCAAATCCTTTTCTGCGCAAATTGTTTGGCTATATTGCAGGCCCTGATATTGATGAACGTATTAAATGGATAGTTGATGATTTAGCAGAGGTATTTGTTGCGGTAGACTTACATGAAATTTTGAAAGACTTTGGCAAAGCCACTCAAACCAGAGACCCAATTATTCATTTTTATGAAACTTTTTTGAGTGAATATGACCCCAAACTTCGTAAAAGTCGCGGTGTGTGGTATACGCCACAGCCGGTCGTTAACTTTATTGTGCGTTCTGTTGATGATATTTTGAAAAATGAATTTGGTTTAAGTTCAGGCTTGGCCGATACTTCTAAAATAAAAATAAAAGTAAGAGATACCCAGTATGGCAACAAGTCCAAAGGAAAATATTCTTCTGAAATTGAAAAAGAAGTCCATCGTGTTCAAATATTAGACCCAGCAACCGGAACCGGCACATTTTTGGCTGAGGTTATTCGTCAAATACACGAGAAATTCATCTCTATGCAAGGAATGTGGACAAGCTACGTTGATGAACATTTATTACCCAGAATACATGGCTTTGAAATATTAATGGCCTCTTATGCTATGGCACATTTGAAACTAAGTTTAATGTTGA
>CALXOP010000064.1 GCA_944390035.1 uncultured Alphaproteobacteria bacterium
GGCGAAAAATGCAGGCGCTCCATGTTTTGTCTTAGAGTATTTAGCCTTTGTTGCGAATTATCAAGCGAGGTAACAATAGCCCCTCGGTTGATGAGTTGGGCGGTTTTTCCGCCGGGGGCGGCGCAAAGGTCGAGCACTCTTTTGCCTTTTAAGTCGGGTAAGGCTGATACGGCCAGTGAGGCGGCAAAGTCTTGAACCCACCATTGGCCTTCGGCAAAGCCGGCAAGAGTTTTAATGCCTCCGGCATTGGGCAAAGTGACGGAATTGTCATCTATCCATTGGCCGCCGAGCTTTTCTGCCCAGCTTTGCGGGTTCTCTTTGACGCTAATGGTCAGTGCAGGTTCTTGAAAGGCTAAAGTTTGTAGTTGGCTAATGGTTTCTTTTGAATAAGAAGTGTTTAGTATCTCTAAAAAAGAATCGGGAAAAACTTCGCCGCGGTTATGTTTGAGCAAAATGTCTTTGTCGGCGGCAATGCGTCTTAAAACAGCGTTGGCTAACCCTGCTACAAATTTGTCACAATGCTTCTTGATGAGGCCGACATAAGAGTTGATGACTGCATAATCGGGGGTATCCATAAACAAGAGTTCACAAGCGCCGGTCTCAATGGCAGAATCGGCAAAAGCGGCTTTGGCGGGGAGCTTTTTTTTGATGAACTGGCGCATGACCTTGCGCAAAAAAACATGGCGGCGCAGAGTGGTTAAGGTCAGCATCTTAATAAAACCATGCTCCGTGCCTGAGGTTTGCTCTAAATCTTGGAGTTTGGAGGTGTCCTTTTGAGTGATGATTTGGCGCAAAATTTCGGTCGCAATTTCTCTTGGGTCTGCCATATTTGTCTGTCCTTTTGTTTGTGTCGCCATTTTAAGCAGATATTTGCCTAAATACAAGTGAGAAAATTATTTATGACTCTTGTCAAAACGAGAAAAATCATATACCTTTGTGCAAAAGTTAATTTTTTGCAGGGAATACTGAAAATGAAAAAACAAGTACTTTGTTTGTTGGGCTCGCTTTTGCTTGTGTCCGGGTGCTCTTGGTTCTCCGCACTCAATCCTTGGAGCGAGGATGAAAAAACTCAAGCCCAACCGCAAGAACAAAATATTGTTGCGCAAAAGATTGTTAATCGCTATTTGTGGCAGGTAAGTATGGAAAAAATGTCTAAAATGCCGTTGCAAAATACCGATTTGCAAAACGGAACAATTACCAGTGACTGGATGGTGGTTAACGGTGTTCCTAATGAAAAATTCAAAATTATCACTAAAGTCTTGGGACCGGATTTGCGGGCCGACGGCCTGAAAGTTGAAGTTTTAAAAATGGATAGAGTGGACGGTGAATGGGTTGATGCTCAGCCTAACCCAAGACTTGCTTCCGAAATCGAAAAAATTATATTACAACAAGCTAGTATTTTATACCGCAGAGCAGTTGCGGCTGGAGAGGAATAAAAAATAATGACAAAAAACGCTAGATATAACGGTAAAGAAACTTTTGATGAGTGGAAAAAAGAGTGGGCTTTGGAAGAACGCTATAATTTCCACACAATAGAAGAAAAATGGCAAAAAATATGGGATGATGAAAAAGCCTATAAAGTAGAAATTGATAAAAGCAAACCTAAGTTTTATGCTTTGGTCGAATTTCCGTATCCGTCAGGTGCCGGATTGCACGTCGGACACCCGCGCTCTTATACCGCTTTGGATGTGATTGCCAGAAAAAAGAGAATGCAAGGCTTTAATGTTTTGTATCCGATGGGGTTTGATGCCTTTGGTTTGCCTGCTGAAAACTATGCCATTAAAACAGGTGTGCACCCGGCGGTCTCGACCGAAGCAAATATTAAAAACTTTACCAGACAGATGAAGTCTATCGGTTTTAGTTTTGATTGGGACAGATGCATTAATACTTCCGATCCAAGCTATTACAAATGGACGCAATGGATGTTTATTAAGCTCTTTGAACATGGCTTGGCCTATAAAGATAAAATGGCAATTAACTGGTGCCCGAGCTGCAAGGTCGGTTTGGCCAATGAAGAAGTTGTGAACGGGTGTTGCGAACGTTGCGGTGCACAAGTCGTTCGTCGCAATAAAGAGCAATGGATGGTGGCTATTACCAAATATGCCGACAGATTGATTGATGATTTGAAAGATTTGGATTTTATTGACCGTGTTAAATCGCAACAAATTAACTGGATCGGTCGTTCGGAAGGTGCTGAGCTCGATTTTGGTTTGGTAGATAACAACGAAAACGCACTGGAAGGCAAAAAATTAACCGTGTTTACCACCAGACCTGATACCGCCTTTGGCGTTACTTATATGGTTTTGGCACCGGAGCATCCGTATGTGGCTGAACTTATGGAGCGTTTTGAAAATAAGGACGAGGTTAAGGCTTATGTTGAAAAAACCGCAACCAAATCTGACCTGCAACGCTCAATGAATGAGTCTAAAACCGGTGTGGAATTAAAGGGAATTAAAGCTAAGAATCCTTATAACGGAAAACTCATTCCTGTCTTTATTTCCGACTATGTTTTGATGGGATATGGTACGGGGGCCATTATGGCGGTTCCGGCTCATGACCAAAGAGACTATGATTTTGCCAAGGCCTTTAATTTGCCGATTATTCAAGTTTTGGCCGGTGGCGATATTTCAAAACAAGCATATGAGGAAGACGGTGAACATATTAACTCATCCTTCCTTGACGGGATGAACAAAGAAGACGGTATGAGAGCGGCAATTGACT
>CALXOP010000065.1 GCA_944390035.1 uncultured Alphaproteobacteria bacterium
TCTTACCTGATGGTCGTTTCGGTGCTACGCTGGTGCTACACATTTAAGCAAATTTTATCCAGTTCAATAAAGGAAGTCAAGAGTTTGCATTTAAAATTGATAACGATAAAACAATGAGTTATCAAAATTGGTCTTGTGAAGGTCAAATTAAATAAAACTCAAAGGACAAGACTCATAACCTGAAGGTCGTAGGTTCAAATCCTGCCCCCGCAACCAAAAAGAAAAAGCCGTCCGTAAGGGCGGTTTTTTGTTTTTGCATGGCGCGACTGATTTGAAACTACGAAAAGTAGGTTCACGCCAAGTGAAAGGCGGGCGAAGAACGCCGGTGAGCGGAGTTTCTCCGCGAATGAACGCGAAGGAATAAGCATTGCGAACGCAATGTCGCAGACAAATCCTATCCAAAGCAACCAAAAAGAAAAAGCCGTCCGTAATAAGGGCGTTTTTTATTTTTGCCATCATACAATCCCACTATAGTCCCACAGTTTCTCTTATTGACCCTAATAAAGAGTTATGGTATTTATTATAACACATATCGTTAGGGTTATTTGTCAACCTGATATGTTTTTATATAGGGACAAATTCTATATAAAAAGAGTGGCTTTGAAGCGCAGAAAATCGGTGCAACTGCAGAATATGACGTATTCATGTGCCGATGATGGGAAACACCGTCCATCCAAAGCCACTTTATTTTTTTAATAAGGAATATCATGCAAAAAATTTCAATTCAAACAGCTTATGCTAAAGGACTAAAGCAGAAAAGTAAATTTCCGGCTACTGGTGCTGCGTTTATAATAAAGAGCATAAAACCTTTATTGGTTGAGCAAAAGCTAACCGCTATTTTCAATTCAAAGTTTGATTTAAGTGTATCAGACTTTAATGAAAATGATTTTTTGCAGCCTCAAAACAGAGATATGTATAATTGGGAACAGGCCTTTATTTTCAAAATTGGCGAAAATTTTTTATTTATCGATTTTGCAGCTTACTATTGCTACGAAATAGGCCTCAACAGCAAAGAGATTTCTCCTTATGTTGATATTCAAAATTTATCGATAAAAAACATATCGGAATTGAAAAACACATATATGGATATATCATATTTATATAAAGATATATTAGGAAATAAGATTAAAAATATTTATCCGCTATTATCTGATGATAACTTATATCTCGTAGCAGTCGTCTTAAAATTAGAGAATAACTACAACCTCATCATCAAACAAGATATAGATAACCCAAAACTAGAAATTATATCACCTCAAAGCATTACAACAAGGGCTATGTCTATCGGCTAAATTTTTTGACATCTCCTCAATTTCTATCACTTCATAAGCACCATCATAGTCGGCGCCAAAACCCTCACTCATTTTGCCAATATTTTTAACCTTCAAACGAGCTTGAACCGGCTGATTATTAATAATTTTCGACCCAATGACTTCTTTGTATTTTTCCATCAACTGCCCGGATTTATCAACGAGCCAATATTCTTTACAATCTCTATTATCTTGAAAAGAGCGCACTTCATGGCCTAATCTCAATACCCCATCAACATGATACTCATTATTATCCAAACAACCCGACAAAAGAACGATTGCCGCAAAAAATAAAATCTTTCTCATTGTTTCCTCTATCATTCAAAAACTATTGCAACTTCAAAGTATAATTCAGCTTAGATTTTATTGGTTTTAAATCTTTATCCAACAAAGTCAGTGACGAACCTTTTTGTTCAAAATTCATAACATCATGAGCTTTATTAAAAGCCCTTAATTGCAAAACGGTTGCATTATCATCGCCACCCCTTCCCCGCAGAGTAAATTGACGTCCTCCAAATTCAAAAACCTTATCCTTACCGTTATCAGCTTCCAAATAAGTCAATTGAGCCTTAAAGACACCATCTCCGCTATTTTCATAATTATACAATGTGATTTTATAAACAATTCCCACACCGGAAGCCGCAGGTAACAGTCCTTCATAAACTTTTGTCAGCAATACAGCACTTTCCTCTGGTTTGGGTAATAACTTGGGCAAATTACTCAGATTTTCCAAATCAGGAACTTCATCTACCCGATAATAATGCACCCGATAGGCTCCAAATTTCCCTAAAGTTAATGTATTTGTTTTCAACTCAACAATGTCTAATTCATCACTAAATTCGATTTCTTGGTGATTTCCAATACTTTTCCCTTTAAGAATGAGTTTATCACCATCAACTTTCCATGCTTCATATTTTAAGGTAGCCATGCCAATCGATGATGCTTTTCCATCTTCTGACAAACTAATTCCTTGAACAAATTGCGGATTGGTGGGCATCACCTCTACCCAATTCCCCAACAATTGATTTTCCTTACTCTGCAATGCGCAAGCTGTACTCATCATAATACCCAGCACCGCACTCAAAAATGCTCTTTTCTTCATTTTTGCTCCTCACATCAAAACAAATATAGGATGATTATTTCCCCAAGCCATGCTCTTGTCAACACCCTCTCTTTTTCTTCATAAAAAAACTCCGGAGCGTCAAACCTCCGGAGTTTTTTAGTCTCAAATTCCAACGAATTTACAAAATAGAAATATGATTAGCCGCCGGACGCCCTTTATCATCAAAAATATCAAAAGACACTTCCTGCCCGTCTGTCAATTTTCTGATGCCTGATTGTTGCAAAGCCGTAACATGAACAAAAATATCTTTTGCCGCAGCATCAGATTGAATAAATCCATATCCTTTTTTAGTATTAAACCACTTAACAATACCTTTATGCATAATTTTAGTTTCCTTAAATCAGTGTTAGAAAAATGAATTACCGCAACAACAACCAAAAATTTAAATTGTTTGTATATTGCATATTAACAATATATGATAAATAGCAAAAATAAAATATCCTAAATTTATAATTGTGATAACTAAAATTTAGCACACCAAAAGTTTATGAAAAATATAAATTCAACCAAATATTTTACAAAATATTAAAAAATATCCGTTAAACCAAAACTTATGACAGAAACGCAACAACATACGCAATGCAGCAATTTATTTGGACTTCTCATTGGCGAATGGGATTTCCTTTGGCACAACTTTGCACAAGGAAAAATTGCCCACGAAGTCAAAGGCGAATGGCTCTTTAGCCGCCTACCGCAATATCATGGCATTTATGATGTTTTTATCTGCCCTTCGCGCCAAGAAACCGAAAAAAGCGGAATTTGCGTTCGTCCGCGCACATCCAAACGTCTTTATAACCCCAAAACCAATGAGTGGAACACCTATGACGGTGACGATGATAATTTCAACCGCCTCCGCACTCAGTGCTTAACAGACCAAATAATCATCTGGGATGATACCCCTCAAGACTTCCGCCTCCGCTGGACAATTAAAGATATAGAGTTACACTCTTTTTACTGGTGTTGTGAGGCCACACACGACAGCGGCCAAACTTGGACTTTAGTTGAAGAACTCCACGCCACACGCAAACCCAAGAATGCCCCCGTTCCTCAAATATAAAATATTCTAAATTTTACCCCAAAAAGAGTGGTGCTCCAAGCCCACTCTTTTTTTATATCTCAATAGCACTTATCGCTCAAAAGCATTCTTTGCGCATATCCCAAGCTGATGAGAGTTTTCCGCTTTCAGGTAAGCATTCACCATCATTTGATAAACCTGAAACTCTCCATTTGATAACGCATTATCATACGACACTGAGCACAAAGCCCCATACAACAAACCCCGCAAACTCTTTTCTTTTCTGAGTTTTGCTTTCAAATCATATTCTCTGTCCATCTGCTCCCACTCATCATCAAGCGGTTGTGTAAAAACCAGCCTTTCATCTGGTTTCAACAACTTCATCCGCAAGGCCATCACATCCTGAGCCTTAACCTCATCGGCACCATACAGCCCATCACCCAAATTTTGATACCCTATCATTTCATAGTCATCTTTTCGGCGATATCTTTTAGCCAGGCCTAACAAATCTTGCTGCATTTCCTTTTGCTGCCTATTTCCTGCATAAATAATAATCGGATCTTGTCGGTTATTATAATCATCTTCGGCCGCAACTTTGTAGTTAAACACATCATATTTCAGGCAAATACCATCGAGCTTTTTAAACAAACCAACATCGGGCTTTACATTGAGCGCATAGCGAACAACATTTTTTTCTTCCTCTCCGCCCATTCCTCTAAATTTATTGAAAGGAAAAGTCTTATAAAGCCAATAAGCCCCAAACTCTCTATCACACTCTTTTTCTGGCGGAACTGACCATAATTCATCACGCACTTGTTGCGAAAAGCCGTTTATTTTATCCATCATCGGCTGTTGCCGCAAACGCCGACTCAATACCACCAAGGCCAAAGATAAATCTTCCTTGCTTAAAGGTTTGGCAACAACACTCGGCACATCTTTGAGCACAAAAACATAATCAAACTTTTGTTTTTCATAAGATGCTGCAACTAAAGCCAAATAGTCCGATAATTTTTCTTCCGTATTTTTAGCCAAATGATTGTCAGCCAGATAAGTATTATATCTTGCGCGCACCTCGGCCATTTCCGGCAAATATTTTTCAAACTTATCATAAACCGACATCATGTTCTCCCTACCTCATAAGAACATTATGCCGAAGTTTTCACCCCTTTTCAAGACTTATCAACTCTTCCATATTCAAGAGTTAAACCATATTTTAACCGATTATGAGTAACTATTTTCTCATTATAAGATTATCTGCAAGATTTTGATTATCTTAGCGAGAAGACCAAGCAACAGCTGTATTATTTGAGCTTAGAGACTCAAGGCCAAACTAAATAAGGCAAATGAAAAGATACCCCCGCGTAAAACGCGGGGTTCTTCATATGCGGCTATAAGCCTTTAGCACTGGCCTCCCCTAAACGGGGCACCCATATTCTGCCAGACGCAATTTGTTACTACTTACCCGTAAACGGGGCATTTAAGTCCATTGTTAATTGCTCTGCTAATTGGTCTTGTTTAAGCTGTTCTCGGATATATTCCTTAATTTTTTCTGTGTTTTTACCGGTAGTATCTACATAATAGCCTTTGCACCAAAATTCTCTGTTCCGATATTGATATTTTATATTACTCTATATCATTAAACTGCTTTTCCCCTTGAGAAAGCCCATAAATCCTGATATGCTGATTTTTGGTGGTATCTTTACTAATATATGTATATGGTCGGGACACGCTTCTCCCTCTAATATTTCTACCCCTTTCCATTTACATAATTCTTTAAGTATTTTTACTATTTCTAACCTTTTATTTCCATAAAATACTTTCCTTCTATACTTTGGCGCAAATACTATATGATATTTGCAATTCCACGTCGTATGTGATA
>CALXOP010000066.1 GCA_944390035.1 uncultured Alphaproteobacteria bacterium
CCCTCTTCGATGATTTTTATTTTATGCGGGCTTAAAATCGCCACGCCGTTATAGCTCTTTTGACCTAAAATTTTGGCATCATAACCGTGCAATTTCAAATCAAAATACGGAAAAGAACTGTCCTCGCTTTTGATTTCTTGCAGCAAGACAATATCGGGTTTGACCTTTTCCAGCCATGGCAAAAGGTTTTCCATACGGGCATTAATCGAATTTACATTAAACGTGGCTATTTTCATCTTATACCTTTATTAATTTATTTAGTGTACTGTATCTTAAAATAATATTCTTGGAAAGGAAAAAAACATGGAGCTTGCAAATTATGCCCTCACCCCTAAAAAAAGCAGAGGACGCCTTTATCCCGACTTCGCAAATGTGATTCGTTCTCCTTTTCAACGCGACAGAGACAGGCTTATTCACTCTTCGGCTTTCAGAAAATTAGATGGTAAGACGCAAGTATTTGCTTATCATGAAGGCAAAAACTACCGCACCCGTTTGACGCATAGTATCGAAGTGGCGCAAATCACGCGCACCATTTGCAAATCTTTGCACCTTAACGAAGAGTTGGGTGAAGCCATTGCTTTGGCACATGACCTCGGGCACTCACCTTTCGGACACGCCGGTGAACGCGGTCTCCAAAACGCCATGAAAAAATTCGGCGGATTTGACCACAATATTCAATCCTTAAAAATTATGACCAAGCTCGAAATTCATTATCCCGAATTTCCCGGCCTTAACCTCACTTGGGAGACTTTGGAAGGAACGGTCAAACACAACGGACCAATCAAAAAAATTTCCAGCTCTTACCTTAAAGATTATAACAAACTCTTTGATTTGGATTTGAAAAATTATCCTTCATTGGAAGGACAAGTCGGCGCCGTGGCCGATGATATTGCCTATAATAATCACGATATTGATGATGGCTTTAATGCCGGATTTTTCTCCATCAACATGCTGCGGGAGCTCCCCTTCATCAATGATATTTTGGTAAATTTCGAAAAAGGCAACCCTGGCTGCACGGACGGACGTTTGCTCATCTACGCCATTACCCGCAACATGATTGCAAGGATGATTTTTGATGTATTAGAGAACACCAAAAACAACCTCAAACAAAATAAAATAAACACCGAAAACGATGCCCGCATTCAAAAGAAGTTAATGGTGGATTTTTCGGATAAAATGAAAGGCGAGATTAAACTCTTGCGACAATTCCTCAAACAAAATTTTTATACCCACACAAGCGTTGCCCGTATGGATATGAAATCACAAAAAATCATTGAAGAATTGTTTGCGGTGTTTATGAGCGATTACAACCTTTTGCCGATGGAACTTCGGGTGCAACTCAATCCGAACACAAAAGACGAAATTGCCGCCGAAATAATTTGCGAATATATTGCCGGTATGACCGATATGGCCGCCGTGGAAGAGCACAAAAAACTTTTTGATGTCCATACCAGATTTTAGGTTTCATTAAGAGGTTTTAAATAATTTGTCGTTATAGTGGGGTAAATAGTGTTTTTAAACAGGAGATAAATTATGTTTCAAGATTTTTCCGACGACAACAAAGGTGATGATTTCTTAAATGAATTCCGTCAAAAAATCGCCGACCAACCCTCGGTTAATATAGAAGAAAAACGCAATGAAATGCGCCGCTCAAAAAGCGTGTTTATCGGTGCAGTTTCCGGCGTGGCTTTGGCTGGTATTGTCGGATATTTTATTTTGGCTCCGCAATATGCAAATAATGCAAATGTTGAAATTCCGGTTATCAGACGTCCGCAAACCGCGGTTAAAGTCCAACCGAGTGAACCGGGCGGTATGGAAATTTTGAATCAGGATAAATCTGTTTATGACATTATTGAACGAAAAGATAACGAGCCGAAAACCGAAAACTTATTGCCGCCTCCGGAGCAACCGCAAATGCCGGTGATTGCTCAGGCTCAAGCTGCGGCGCCGGAAGTTGAGGCTCAGCCGATTCAAATAGCTAGCAATCAGCTGAAATCCAATGATATTATGCCGGAAAAAGTGGTTGGTTCCGTTAGTGTGGCCGGGGTTAAAGAAGTAAAGCCTGCCGCTACTGCCGCTCAAACCGGTGATGCTCCCGAAGCAAAAGTTATCGGTTTGAAAGAAGCCGTTCAAATGGAAAACAAAAAAATTGCCGCACAACAGGCGCAACCGGCCGTTAAAACCGAACCTGCAGTTAAGACTGAACCGGTAGCCAAAGCAGAACCGCAAAAAGCTCCGGCTCCGCAAAAGGCCGTGGCCGGAATGTGGCAAATTCAATTAATGTCTTCACCAAACAAGCAAGCCGTTGAAAAAGCATGGCTCAGCTTGAGCAAAAAATATAAAATGCTCCAAGGTCTGCCCCACGAAATTGAAGCAGCCGACCTTGACTTTGATAAAACTTTTTATCGCCTTAAAGCCGGCGCGTTTGAAACACGTCAAGGCGCAGATGAGCTCTGCAAAGATATTAAAGCTCTGGGCGGAACTTGTATCGTAAAGAAAAAATAAGATGTTGAGCGACTTTATCTTAAAATATATTCCCTTGTTTTTGGCTATCATTTTACATGAAGTTGCTCACGGATATATGGCTTTATTGATGGGAGACGACACGGCAAAAAAGAGAGGTCGTCTCTCATTAAACCCTCTCAAACATATTGATTTTTTCGGCACAATTTTACTGCCGGTCATGCTTTGGATTGCACATGCCGGAATTATTCTCGGTTGGGCTAAGCCTGTGCCGATTGATTTTCGCAAGTTCAAAAATAAGACCAAAGGCATGGTGTTTGTTTCGGCAGCCGGAATTATTATGAATATCTGGCTGGCGTTGGTTTCGGCCTTAATCTTGCTCTTGGTCCCGTTTATTGCTAATGCTTATTGGCAAATGATGTTTAGCATCTTTTTCTTGAATATGATTGTTTATAACATTGTGATTGCATTGTTTAATGCTTTGCCGATTCCGCCTTTGGATGGTTCCAAAATTTTGTTTGGCTGGATAAGAAAACCTTGGGCCATTAATTATATTAATGCAGGCAAGGCCGGCTTGGCTGCGGTCGTGGTGTTGATTTTTGTGTTGCCCGAAATCGGTAAAGCCTTTGGGCAAGATTGGAATTTATTCCGCTATTATATTATTTCCGCCACCAGATTTTTTACCTCTCTTTTGGTTTAGGAGGACAAAATGGAGCGTCCGATTTTAGCGGCTTTTTTATCTTGTTGCGGACCGCATTTGACAGATGCAGAAAAGAGAATCTTTGCCCACTATAACCCTCTGGGCATAACGTTATTTGGCAGGAATATTGTCTCCCCTACTCAGCTTAAAGATTTGTGCAACAGCATTAAAGATGTGGTTGAAAGAGATGATATTTTATTAGCCGTTGACCAAGAAGGCGGAAGAGTTCGCAGACTACAAGGAAATGGATTTTTTGATGAAGTGTCACAAAAAAAACTTGGTTCTTTGCCCGAAGAAACGGCTCAAAAAGCTACACAACTGCATTGCCAACTCATTAGTGAAGATTTGAAGCGTTCGGGGCTTAATCTGAATTTTGCTCCGGTACTCGATTTGGAATATGATAACACCACGGAAGCGCTAAAAGGACGCTGCTTTGGTAGTGAGCCATCTAAGGTTGCTCAATTAGGCAAAGTCATGATTGAGACATATATGGCTAATGGAATTTGTCCTTGCTTAAAACATATGCCCGGACATGGACGCGCACAATGTGATCCCCACTTAGGATTGCCCATTATTAATGCAAGTATCAAAGAATTGGAAAATGATTTTTATCCCTTTCAACTTCTTCACGACGCACCTGCAGGAATGAGTGCTCATATTATGCTCTCTGAAATAGATGATAAAAATCCGGCAACACTTTCTGCTCGCGTTATTAGTGAAATTATCAGAGGGGTTATCGGCTTTAAGGGGTTTCTTATTTCAGATGCTATTGATATGAAAGCCTTGCCCGGCTCTTTGGGTGAAAAGACACAAGCCTCTCTTCATGCCGGATGTGAGGCGGTTTGCTATTGCGCCGGCGAAGAAGACGGTTTGGAAGAAGTCTGCCAAAATTGCATAAATCTGTCGGATAAGTCATTGATAAAATTTGCCAAGATAAAAAATATCTTGCAAAATAAACCTAAATTCAAAACTTCTGCCGAAGATTATTACGCATTGGTCGGCAAAGAAAAATATAATTACTCTTATGACGCAACGGAAGTGTTAAACCAAATGTTGCAGAAAGACGTAAATAAAGGAGAAAAAAATGTCTGATTTTTGGTGTTGGGTACTAATCATTATCGTTCTTGCCGCAATATTTGGCGCGGGCAAACTTCCGGAGCTCAAAAAAGAGGCCGAAGAAAAGCTAAAACTCGGGATGGAGGCTTTAGAAAAAGGCAAAGAAGAGCTCAATAAAAAACTCGCTGAGAAAGCTAAAAAGAGTGCGGAAGAAAACAAAAAAGAAGCTCAAGATGAAAATAAGAGTGAAAAATAAATAAGGTTTAAGGCTGTGAAAAAATCACAGCCTTTTTAATTATTATTCGATTATGAGCATAGATGTGAAAAATTGTGGATTTTCAATTATTTTTGTGTTATCATAAATTTATAAACATTGGAGAGGAGCAATGAATGTATCGTCAACTAGAAAAGTGTCGAGCTCTTCCTCCCCTATCAAACGCACAGAACGTCATTATGCGCCGGGGGCGGAAGGTCATCCTTTTGTGGAAAATATTGATACCAGAAATAATGTTCTGGTGCGGGATGAAACCGAAGAACAAAACAAAAAAGATTCTGCTTTTGAGCAAAAAGAAAAAGAAGATAAGCAATCTGGAATTTCTTCCTCTCAGGCTTTTGTGTCGGCGTCGGCTATTGAGGCTTTGAGTGCCAGTGGCGTTTATGATGAAGCTCAGCAGCCTCAAAATTATCGCAACAAACAAGTCAATGTTTATGATAACAATCAAGCTATGGTCAAAGATGAACGAGATTATTCGGCAGATAATCCTTACCTAAAGCATTTATATGAAAAAAATAAAATCTTAGAAGATGTTGATGAATTTGTTTAAGTTTTCAATTAGCTTTAAACCTCTCTTCCGAGAGGCTTTTTTATTTATAGACTTTAGCCAAAATAAAAAGATTTGATTAAAATCCTTTGACAAAGCCTTTCGAATATGCTAAGTTATAAGAAGACATGGTTCAGTTATAACGAGGTGTATTATGAGAAAGCAGCTTGCGATAGGAGTATCGTTGCTTATGCTTACCGGTATGGGCGGCGTAAGTGAAAACAATTTTGTTTTTACAATAGAACAAGGTGTTTCTCAGCAATACACACACCTCATAGAAGCTAGTCGAAACCAAACCTTTGAGCCGATGTCTGGGGCAAGCCTATCTGCGGGCTTGCCCAAAAGATTTCATTTCAGAACCGCCAGTGTTTCATTCATTACCGGCAATAGTGAACTTGCTTTTCCTGAATTTCCAGATGTCTCCGTTGACCAATGCAAAAACTTTGGTTACACTCTAACTTCTTGTCCGAGTGGTAATCCGAGCGGAATTTGCCCTTATAATACGTCTTACTTTAAAGAATGCTGTGACATCAGATACAAATACGAGAAAAAAGATTGTACTTATCCTAACACCGTCAGCGGTGATAGCTGCGGCGGTAAATATATGTGTTATTGCGACAGAAGTTTGTATCCTGTTACGGGGTGTTCGGCGCCGCAAGTGCCGGAGGGTACGGGGTGTGTCGAAGAAGGTGTAACTTATTACAGTAAATGTGTTTGCCCCAGCAACTATAATCAAACCTGCGACGGCCAAAATCAGCAGGGTGTGGGCGAAGGCTGCACACAAAACGGCGTGACCAAATATACTTCCTGCGAGTGCAAGAGCGGCTACAATATGACTTGTGATGACTTAGGACCCGTGACACCAAGCGACTACTGCCTGATGAACGGCATTAAATATTATAACAACTGTAAAGTTTGCGAATACAAATGCACGTTGGATAGTTGCCCGGCCGGTTTGGTGTGCAATTTAGAAGAATGCTCTCAGAAATATTGTGCAACCGGTTGTGCCATCGGCACGGTTGATTTGGAT
>CALXOP010000067.1 GCA_944390035.1 uncultured Alphaproteobacteria bacterium
CGTGCCGCCAGTCAGCGAGGGTTCGCACACTGGCGTGCAACACTTTATGTATATACCCTTGGTGATAAGAAAGGAGCCGAAAGCTCCGGTCAAAAGTAATGATTTACTTGAAATCGGGGCTAAAAAAGATGTTTGATGCACTGAGTGAAAAATTAAGTGCCGCTTTTTCAAAAATCACCTCTCGCGGTGTATTAAATGAAAAAGACATAGACGAGGCAATGCGCGAAATTCGCGTTGCTTTGTTGGAGGCTGACGTTTCACTCCCAGTGGTCAAAACATTTATTGCTCAGGTAAAAGAGCAGGCGCTGGGCGAAAAGGTGGTTAAGTCAATTCAACCTGGGCAAATGGTTATCAAAATTGTCCATGATGAATTGGTTAAACTGTTGGGCTCAACCTCTTCGGAGCTGAATTTTAATGCAGTTCCCCCGGTTTGCATTTTAATGGTTGGTCTGCAAGGCTCCGGTAAAACCACAACTTCGGCCAAAATCGCCAATCGCCTGAAAAACAAAAAGAAGGTTTTGCTCGTTTCATTAGATATTTATCGTCCGGCCGCTCAAGAGCAATTAGCGCAACTGGCTAGTCAGATTGGGGTTGATGTATTGCCCGTCATCAAGGGTGAAAAACCATCCGAGACCACCAAGCGCGCCATATCTGAGGGCAAGAAGGGCGGTTATGATGTCATTATTTTAGACTCTGCCGGTCGTCTTCATATTGATGATGACTTAATGCAAGAGGTAATTGAGGTCAAAAAAATCGCCTCTCCGACGGAAACCCTTTTGGTTGCAGATGCCATGATTGGTCAAGATTCTTGCACAGTCGCCAAAGAGTTTAATGAAAAAGTCGGTATTACCGGTATTGTTTTGACCAGAATAGATGGTTCGGCACGCGCCGGTGCGGCATTGTCCATGAAAATGGTTGCCGATGTTCCGATTAAGTTTTTGGGAACGGGCGAGAAGATTGCCGAGTTTGAGGAGTTCCACCCCGACCGCTTGGCAGGCAGAATTTTAGGGCAAGGCGACGTTGTTTCTTTGGTTGAAAAAGCCATTGAAAATGTTGATAGAGACGAAGCCGAAAAAATGGCCCATAAGATGATGAAGGGCAAATTTGATTTAGAAGATATGCTCTCTCAACTCAGACAAGTTCAAAAACTTGGCAGCATGGGAAGTTTGTTAGGGTTAATCCCCGGTCTTTCCAAGTTCAAAACGCAGATTGAGCAAGCCGGTATCGGTGACAATCTGATAAAAAGACAAGAAGCGATAATTCTTTCCATGACCAAGTCGGAGAGAAGAAATCCCGACCTGATAAAGGCCTCTCGCAAGAAGAGAATAGCCTTAGGGGCAGGGGTTGAAGTTCATGAGGTGAACAAGTTGCTCAAATCATACGAGCAAATGTCCACCATGATGAAAAGAATGGGCAAAATGGGTGGTCTTGGCTCATTAATGGGAAAAGGCATGCCCAATTTGCAAAACAATCCGCTCAATAAGATGTTAGGCGGAATGGGTAACAAATTTCCGTTTTAAGCCATAACGGGAGTTTTAATTTTAATTTAAGGAGAATATAAATGGCAGTACGTATCAGACTATCTCGCGGCGGTTCTAAGAAACGTCCTTTCTACAAAATTGTAGTGGCAGATCAAAGAGCTCCTCGCGATGGTAGATTCATCGAAAGATTAGGTTCTTACAATCCGCTTTTGCCGAAAGATCATGCAGAGCGTTTGGTATTGAACCAAGACAAAGTAAAAGAATGGTTAGGCAAAGGTGCACAACCGACCGAAAGATTGCAAAAATTGTTTGCCAACTTGGGTCTTTGCGCTGCTCCTGCTATGCGTGAACAACCGAAAAAATCTGCTCCTAAAGCTAAAGCTCAGGAACGCATGAAAGAAAAAGAAGAAAAAGCCAAAGCTGCTGCTGAAGCTGCTGAAGCTGCTGCTGCTGAATCTTCTGCTGAATAAGCAACCACAACAAGTGACGTTTTATTAATATAATTATGAGGACGCTTTAAGCATGAAAAAAAATCGTCGAATTTGTCTGGGAGCAATCGTTGGTGTTCACGGAATCAAAGGCGAGGTGAAGGTTAAGAGTTTTACCTCTAAAGATTCCAATCTGGATAAATACGGCGCAGTTGAAAATGAGGCGGGTGACCGCAAGTTCGAGCTTAAAGTGGTTGGGCATTCCAAGGAATTGCTTCGGGTAAAAATCAAAGGGGTAGATGACCGTACCACGGCCGAAACTCTGATTGGCACAAGTTTTTATATCAATCGTGATGTCTTGCCCGAAATATCCGACAAAGATGAATTCTACGAAGCGGATTTGATTGACCTTCTGGTCAAGACCAAGTCCGGAGAAGAGGTTGGTCGCGTTGCCGGATTATACAATTTCGGAGCCGGAGAAATTTTGGAGATAAGGCTAAAATCCACTCACAAGTTGGAGATGATACCTTTCAACAAAGCATATGTTCCGGAAGTCAATGTCGAACAAGGTTATATTATTGTTGAATCTGTGATGCTCAACTTCATGGAAGATGAGGATGACGAGGAAAGTGATGAAGGTTAAAATCTTTACCATATTTCCGGAGATATTCCCGGGTTTTTTGGGATATTCTCTGACCGGCAAAGCTCTTGATGAGGGCAAATGGTCGCTTGAAACCGTAAACATTCGGGACTATGCGACGGACAAGCACGGTTCGGTAGATGACACACCTTGCGGAGGCGGTGCCGGCATGGTAATGCGTCCGGACATTTTAGGGAGTGCGTTGCACGCCAATTACAATGGCGGACGGCTTATTTATATGAGCCCGCGAGGCAAGCCTTTAACTCAGTCATTGGTCCATGAGCTGGCAAAAGAGGATAATTTATCCATTATCTGCGGCCGGTTTGAAGGCATAGACCAACGAGTTCTTGATGCCTTTAATGTTGAGGAGGTCAGTATAGGCGACTATATCCTGACCGGCGGTGAACAAGCCGCACAGATTATGTTAGACGCGGTTATTCGCTTATTACCCGGAGTATTGGGCAATGCGGATTCCGTGGTAGATGAAAGCTTTGAAAACGGGTTGCTGGAACATCCCCAATATACCAGACCCATTGAATGGGAGGGCCGATCTGTTCCAGATATACTTCTTAGCGGACATCATCAAAACATCGCCAAATGGCGCAAAGAACGCTCGCTTGAAATAACCAAACAACAACGGCCGGATCTTTTGCAGAAATATCTTGATTCTCAGAAGGTTTAGGTATATAAACGAAAAAAAATCGAAAAAGGATAAGATTATGAACATTATCGAAAACATTGAAAAAGAGCAGATTGAAAAGCTCACTGCCGGCAAAAATCTGCCGAACTTCAAACCGGGTGACACCTTAAAAGTTCACACCAAAGTAAAAGAAGGCGATCGTGAACGTATTCAAGTTTATGAAGGTGTTTGCATTGCTCGTAAAAATGATGGCTTAAATTCATCTTTCACCGTACGTAAAATTTCTTTCGGTGAAGGTGTAGAGCGTGTATTCCCGCTGTATTCTCCGAATGTAGCCAAAATCGAAGTTGCACGTATCGGTAAAGTACGTCGTGCTAAAATGTATTTCTTGCGCGCATTGCGTGGTCGTTCAGCTCGTATTGCCGACGACTTGGCTGCAGCTGCAAAAGCACGTGAAGATTCTTCTTCCAACTAAGGTTGCACAAGATAATCAAAAAGCCGTCCTTCGGGGCGGCTTTTTTTTGTGGGTGAAAGTAAAATAGTGGAGTAGATTTTGAAGATTCCTTAAGAGAATATCAATAGTCGTTGATATATTTATTTACATCTTAAAAATTGTATTGTGTTTTGTCATAATGTAAAAGCCACTTGGGTAAAGTGTGCCTAAAATCCGAAGATTAAACTCTTCGGATTTTTTTTGTTGTAAATTTGTAAGAAAAGAAAGGAGATAAAATGCCTAAAAGAAGAAATAATAACAGCTCTGCAAAAAAGTGTTATTAAAAAGTTTAATGAACTTAAATATATGACAGATATTTCTCATACAATATCAACAGGAAATAAAGTTGTTGATAAAGCCATTGCCAAATATGGAGCAAAAGTTTCCAGAGTTGTGGTAAAAAATCCCATAGCTAAATTAGCAGTAAAAATGAGTGAAAAAGCATACCCGTAGATTGAAAAAGGTGGTGCAAATATTGCCAGAGCAAAAGTAGCATATAAAGAAGCTTGTAAGAAAAAATAGTTGATTATGATAAATAAAAACTTATACTTAGATTTATAACGACAAAAGGAGCATCAACAATGAAATTATGGTCAAAAGAAGCTTTATCTCTAGGCGGAATATATTGTGTTTTAGATACTCCTTTTTTGTTTTTACAGACCCCTATAACTGAAGACATTGGTCTAATTTTATTTTCGATATTTATTATATGTATGTTTCTGCTATATTGGTCGAAATTTTCTTTATATATTGAAAATCAAATCACCAAATTTCCTAATATTTCTTATTATCTGATATCTATTGGCTGGATACCATATTTTGTTATTATTGGAATTGTCTGTTTTATTGGCATAGCTGCAGCTTTTGCTTGGGATGAAGATACCATCGAAAAAGTAGCAAACATTTTTAATGCTATCTGTACATGGGGGGTACCCATTTCTCTTGGTATAGCATATCTTAGAGCAAGAATTATAAAATAACTAAGAGATAATACTCAATTCACAGATTGCCCTACTTTAGGCATGTCTCGTTAGAACCAAAATCAGAGCTGAAAAAACAACAGATTATGAAGGTTGCTTTGTGGCTTAAATAAAATTTAAGGCTTCCTTTTGTAGATCTAAAGAGCCAAAACATACTTCTTCGGATAAACCAATGAGCTGAGCGACACCTTGCATTCTTTCGCTCCATGGACGTTTTTCTAATTTTTCAAATTCCGAGAGCAACAAGTTAACCGCTTCAAATTTGTTTAGGCCTCGTTGGCTTTCCAAGCGTTTCACATAAGCCAACATCCATAAATAAGCCGAAATGTAAGAAGAACGATATTGAGCTCTGAGCTTTTTATCTTCAGGGTCGGCAAACATTCCGTTCTTGTTCAAAAAGCCTAAGACGGGTAAAGTGTTGACATCAAGGCTCTTTACTCTCTCATCGTGTTTGGGGTTTGGGATATTCATCAAATAATGCGGAATCAACTCGGCAAAGCCCTCACTTAAACGCCCCATTTTTTGAAAATAAGCTCCGTGCACGGTATGCGAAAGCTCATGGATAAGGCTGATTTTTTGCTCTTCATCTGGAGTTTGGGAAAATCCTTTTTCAAACCACACTTCATCAACTGCCAAAGCTTTTGTGTAAACGGCATCAAACTTAGCCGCAATCCCGCACATGCCTTTGGGAAAAGGGCAGTTTGATAACTTTTGAAAAATTTCTCCTTGCGGTAAGACCACAAACCCAAACACAGGTTTTTTCTTAAAATTTAAGGGGAGGGCGGTAACCTCACGCGCATAACCACTCATAATTTCTACAAACGATTTCCCGCAAGTACTTGTATGATATTTTTGCGCCATTTCCGGCAGCAAAGCCAAACGCAATCCTTGCGCCTCTACCACTTCAAAAGTATATTGATTAATGTTCAAAACTTTAGTCATTGTATTTGTAAAGAAAATTAGCGATTGCTGGCCAGAATCCGTTGCTTATCGCGATTCCAATCTCTTTCTTTTTGGGTCTCGCGTTTGTCAAAGAGCTTTTTGCCTCGTCCTAAGCCGATTTCAAGTTTGGCGCGCCCTTT
>CALXOP010000068.1 GCA_944390035.1 uncultured Alphaproteobacteria bacterium
AAATTTCATTAATCGGATGTGGTCGTTGGGGTACTTTTTTGGGCTGGTATGCCGGTAATTATTGCGGTTTTTCGCAAGTTGATATGTATGATATTCCGACATCGCCAAACTTTATTGAACTCCTTAACACAAGAAAAAATCCTTATCTGACTTTATCTGACAATATGGTGTTGCATGATAAAATCGATGATGTGTTGCAAAACGATATCATTATTGTTTCGGTTGGGTGTCAACATTTCAGAGAACTGTGCAAACAACTCAATACTTTTAACCTCAAAGGTAAGACTTTCCTCTTGGCCATGAAAGGATTGGAAACCCCAAGTGCGGCAACCATGTTTGACATTATGCGCGAAGAAGTTAAACAAGATATTCATATTGCTATTTTAGCCGGTCCGGGGCATGTACAAGACTATATGAAAGGCGTACCGTCTTGCGCCGTGATTGACTCCGACGAAGAAGAAACTAAAGATAAATTAATTAAGGCTTTGCAAAGCGACTTAATTCGCTTTTACTATGGTTCGGACCTTATCGGTAACCAAGTCGGCGCCGCGCTCAAAAATGTTATCGGTTTGGCGGCCGGAATTTTGGATGGTTTGGAGTGGTACGGTCTTAAAGGCGCTTTAATGGCCAGAGCTCCGATTGAGGTTGGACGTTTAATCGCTCATTTTGGCGGTAATCCGCGTACAGCATACGGATTAGCTCATTTGGGTGACTATGAGGCTACTTTGTTTTCTCAGCACAGTCACAACCGCATGTTTGGTGAAAAATTTGCCAGAGGCGAAGATTTCGGAAAATTGGCCGAAGGCGTGCCAACCCTGCAAGCCGTTAAACTCATTGCCGACAAAGAGCATATTGATATGCCGATTTGTCAAGCGCTCTATAAAGTGATTTATGAAAAAGCAGATATTAAAGAAACTATTAAGGCAATGTTTGGTCGCGACCTCAAACAAGAGTTTGAGCCGTTTTAATCCCCTAGTTCTTCTTCGGACCAATGGCCGTCATCGTATATCAGGCGGAGCAAAGCCCCGTTTTCGAGACGGTTCATTTGTATGCCGAACTGTAACATTAAACACCTGATTGCCGCACTATGGGACGAAATACCGATTATTTCTTCAGGGGTATTCAGCATCTCGGAAATGGCGGCAAACATGCGTTGCATTATCTCATATTTACTCTCACCACCCTCAAAGCGAAAATGAATATATTCGGCATCCAGATTGCGCCAATTTTTATATTCTTCGGTTTGGATAATATCTTTGTGATATTGGCCTTCGTTGATGCCAAAGTTGCCCTCTATTAAGCTCTCTTTTATCTCTACCGGAAGAGATAAAACCTCGCCGATAATCTCTGCTGTTTGCAAGGCACGCTTTAACGGGCTGGAATAAATTTTTTGTAAGCCGTAAGGGCGCAAGGTTTCGGCCAAGAGGTGCGCCTGAGCAATGCCGGCCAGATTGAGCTCGGGATTATGCCCTGCTCCTTGCCAGCGGCCTTCTTTGTTAAAATCCGTTTCACCGTGGCGAAAAATATAAAATGTCTTTTTACGCATGAGGTTTCCTTCAAAAACAAATATCATCTCCTCATAGTCACAGTTTTTAGCTTACAAAATAATCCGTTAAAATCTGTTTAATTACATATAGACAAAATAAAACTATTTTTGTCATTTCTGAATTGACTCAAGCTGTGAAATTTGATATAAAGGTTTTAGAGATTTTATTATTTTAGTATTTCCCGTTCGCCTTAGGCAAGTGAACTTTATGGAAAAAACGCCTTATAACATTATTATCTCATGGAAAATTATTTATTTTCCGGGACATTATTTGTGCCGGTAGAAAATTTTAGTTCCGAATACTCTTTTGTTTGGGCCGGAACATTGACTAACGCAGTCAAAAAAGTAGATGTCATTGTTTTTCCAACAGAAACAAAAGAGCAAATTGTTCCCTTGATGAAAGCCGATTTGGAAAAGCTCCGAATGCTGGAACAGACCGATAACGTAAAAGCACAGATTGCTTTTATTGAACGGGCTTTGCAGCAAGTGCCTGACGGATCCGCTTGGCGCAAGGAACCTGACATCAATCTGCTGGAGGCAGCTGAACGACTGGTTGATTCCTGTTTGATTCGGCAAAACAAAAGATTGATGAGGCTTTTTACTAAGGAAAACATTATCTATACGCAAGGCATTGCCGGCGTGTATAAATGACCAAAAAAAATTATCCCCTTGTTCCAAAGTTTGGACAAGGGGATTTGTTTTGTTACTTTTGGCGCAAGCTCCCCACAAAAAAGGCAATGGTCATAATGGTCCAAAACGCACATATTCCATAAACGACCCAAGGGGTAAACTCATAACACATGGTTGCAACAACGGCCATCAGCAAAACCACATAGAGCAAGACGCCACACAAAACGCCCATTACAAAAATTTTGGCTTTGCGTTGTTCTTGCGGAGAGGCTTTAAGCGTTGCAAAATTAGGATTTTTCTTTTTCATCTTGTTCCAAGCAAACAATGCAAGGATACAGGCGATAATTCCGATGATGCCCCAAGCCACAAGTACTAATTTTAACTGTTCAAGTTCTTCCATAAAAATATTGTTTTTAGGTTATAAAATAATAAAAATTTGTGTGTTGACTATAAAACTAATGCGAGCAATGTCAATTAAAAAAAATTTATATTGCAGAAAGATAATAGGTCACAAGTTCGCACAAAAAAAGCGTCCTTAAAGGACGCTTGGAATTGGTGGGTATGACAAGACTCGAACTTGTGACCTCTACGATGTCAACGTAGCGCTCTAACCACCTGAGCTACACACCCATCGAACTCTTGTTTGATACAATAATTGTTTTT
>CALXOP010000069.1 GCA_944390035.1 uncultured Alphaproteobacteria bacterium
ATGCCATCACCTACTTTGGTGACCCTTATGCCAAATTTGGCCTGAGCTTTACCTCCGGCGAAAGTGACACAGAACCTGCCGGCAGCTTATTTGACGATGACGAAGAGGAAGAAGCCCCGCGCAAAACCTCAGGCGGTGTTGCCAGTGTTGTCTCAATAGATGCGTTCCGCAAGAAAAACTCATGAAAAAAAAGTCTGTTGTCATTGCCGGACGCCACGCCACCAGCATCTCTCTGGAAGATGAGTTTTTAGCAGAGCTGGAAAATATTGCACAAGAAAAAGGAATCAGTATCAATCAGTTAGTTACCGAAATTGATTCAAAACGTGAACATGAAAACCTTTCCAGCGCTATTAGAATTTATATTTTACGACATTTAAAAAATAGAAATCCCGAAGTCTAAACTTCGGGATTTTTTTCTATTACAGATGAGAACTATTTTTCATCCTCATCATCCAAAGTTGCGTCATCGCTGTCAAACTCAGCGTCGTTATCCATCTCCTCATCTTCAAAATCATCTGAGGCATTTTCGATAAGCAAATTATCTTGCTCCATCTCAACTTTTTTACGACGACCGCGACGTTTTTTGGTCGGAGCTTTTCGCTGCATGGCACCGATAATATAATTTCCGGCCACTTTGTATAAATCTACCAAATGGTTATTATACATATGGTCGCCCTCTTCAATCAAAGCAAAATCAACATCCACATTGCGTTGTTGATTTAACTTTTTAGCCAAAGAAGCCACACTTGCCGGATTAACGATTTCATCAATTCCGCCCTGAATCACCAGTCCTGAAGTCGGGCACGGAGCCAAGAAACTAAAATCTTTTTCATTAGCCGGAGGCGAAACGGCAATAAAATTATTAATATCCGGACGCCTCATTAAGAGCTGCAAACCAATCCACGCCCCAAAAGAATATCCGGCAATCCAACATTGTCTGGCTTCTGGGTTAACCGATTGCAACCAGTCAAGTGCTACGGTAGCATCTGAGAGTTCACCCGGACCATCCTCAAATTCGCCTTGCGAGCGACCGACACTGCGAAAATTAAAGCGCAAGACAGAAAACCCCAAATTTTGAAAACAACTAAACAAAGTATAAACCACTTTGTTATTCATAGTTCCGCCATATTGCGGATGAGGATGCAAAATCAAAGCAATCGGAGCACCTGGTTTGTCACTTTGATGATAGCGGCCTTCCAAACGTCCCGCATGTCCGTTAAATAAAACTTCAGTCATATAACTTCTCTTTTTTACTTAAATTTAAATATCGATTAAGTATATTATACAAATGTTGTACAAATTATTAACAAATTCACACAATTTCAGAGGACTTTAGCACAAAATGCAATCAAAATTCAAGCTTTTAATGCAAGACATTGATGCGGTCATAGCCCGCGACCCTGCCACCAAGAACCGTACGGAAGCATTTTTACTCTCATCCGGACTTCACGCGATTCTAATTTATCGCTTTGCGCATTTCCTATGGCGCAAAAAATTCCGCCTCACCTCACGCATTATCTCGCAAATCGGACGTTTTCTAACCGGTGTTGAGATTCACCCCGGCGCCAAGATTGGCAAAGGCTTTTTTATTGATCACGGCATGGGGGTTGTCATCGGTGAAACCACCGAAATCGGGGACAACGTAACCCTTTATCACGATGTCACCTTAGGCGGCACAACCGTGTTTGATGAACACGGCAAAGTCATGACCAAACGCCACCCCACCATTGGCAACAATGTTATCATTGGCTCCGGCGCACAAGTATTAGGACCTATTCTGATTGGCAACAATGCAAAAATCGGCTCCAACGCCATTGTCACCAAAGATGTCGCCAATAACACCACCGTTATGGGCTTAGCCGCACATAAGGTTGATGACTTAAGAAAAGGACGCAAACTATTTCGCGCTTACGGCTTTGATGAAAAATTGCAAGAAAACATCTCAACCGATGATTTGTACAATGAAATCAAGGCTTTGAGGAAAGAATTAGATGAATTAAAGCAATCTTCCGCTTCATTAAGCAAAAACTAACTTTTGCCGTATAGAGTAAAGTTGTAACGCAAATGTAACTATCATTTTTGCAAAAAATAGGGTATGATATAAAATAAAGCAGGAGAATTATGGAGGCGGCCATGAACAAATACTTCTCTATTCTAGCCTTTTTAGGATGTATGGCAACAGCGTCGTATAGCTATGCGCAACTTCCTTCAAACCCGTGGGCCCCAAACCCCAATGATGGGTATTTTGAAAATGTCGCCAACAAACCTATTGATACCGGGACCCCGACAATTCCGGAATATTCCGAAGGCCAAACCAACGGCGAAGTTCTCCCTGTTGACCCTTGGGCCAGAGCGCGTGACCGCAGTGGCGTAAAAACCTGGCGTGGCTCTGCGCAACACGGCAAATTAAACTACATTGGTGAGGCCACCTCTTGGGGCGATGCCAACGGTCAAGAACTGTTAGCCCCTGAGGTCAACCGTCACAATATGCTGGTCTTAACCGACTACTTGCGCAAAATGGGTTACAAGATTCCGGAAAGTTATGATGAAAACATCAAAAACATGCCGCAAAACTATAAAAAGATTCTGCAAGAAAGTTATGACGAGGTCTATACCGCCAGCGACCCGTTAAGCGTCTCCTTTAGTAAGATTATGGATGGGGTTGAGCAAGGAACCGGCCTGGATATGGAAAACATTTTGTTCAACACCATGGATATCTTAAGCACCGACTAAGGAGAAACCGAATGCGTAAATTTCCCTTGCTCTTGATATGCATGCTCCTGACATCTCCGGCCTATGGGGCTGATGATGCCGTTGCCCGGTTAGAAGCTCAAGCAGATAACATCAATACGATTTCTCCCGAACAACAAGCAAAAATCTTAAACAGCGTTAACAAAAAGAACTACTATAAGGTCAATCACTACTCTCCGCAAAAATTAAAAGCGATTATGAAGTTCAAAAACGACACCGAAAAAAGATATGCGCGTCAAAACAACCAAGAATATCAAGAACCGGAACCTATTGACGTTAATGATAAAATCGGCTTAAAATACTACTTTAAGAAAGACATCAATTTAGATGTTGCCAAACCAATAAATAATATGGAATAAAAGAGCCTTATAAATGATTTCCCAACAACCGAGTATAATATTGGTTGAGCCCCAACTGGCCGAAAATGTCGGTATGACGGCTCGTGCCATGATGAATTGCGGTCTCTATAATTTAAGACTTGTCAATCCAAGAGAAAACCACTTATCCGAAAAAGCCCTTGCCGCCTCTTCGGGAGCAGATAAAATTTTGCAATCGGCCCGAATTTTTAACTCCACCGAAGAAGCCATTGCCGATTTGGAGCAAATTTATGCCACCACTGCCCGTCGCCGAGATATGATAAAGCCGGTTGAGACCGCCTCTTATGCCGCCGAACAAATGACCCAAGCCCTGCACAACAATATTCGATGCGGAATTTTATTTGGTCCCGAACGCACCGGACTGCATAATGATGACGTCTGCCTAGCCAATGCCATTATTGAAATTCCGTTAAATCCGGAGCATTGCTCTCTCAACTTATCCCAGGCCGTATTATTAGTCGGCTATGAGTGGTATAAAAGGCAAATAGACGCCCCCGAATTTCAATTCATCACCAACAAGACCTCTTTGGCCGATAAAGAAAAGGTTTTACAATTTCTTAAGTACTTTGAAGATAAATTAGATAACTGTGGAAACTTCCGTCAAAGTGAAAAGCGCGAAAGAATGATTATCAACTTAAGAAACATTTTCACACGCAATCAATTAACCTCTCAGGAGTTGAATACGCTTTACGGAATCATAAATTATTTAGACAGGCACCAACCTGACTAAGTTTCACATTTGCTATAACTCTTTGGAGATACGTTATGCCTCTTGAAGAAATCAGCCACGCATCCTCAATTATTTTCAACTGGGATGCCAAAGTTGTGGCATCAACCATTTTAATTATCAGCTACCTGATACTTTTTACCGAAAAGCTCAATCGTGCGGTTGTGGCACTTGTCGGCGCCTGCATAATGATATTTGCCGGTGTTTTGACCCAAGAAGCCGCCATTGCCGGTATTGACTTTAACACATTGGCGCTTTTAACCGGTATGATGATTATCGTCGGCATTGCCGAAAAATCGGGTATGTTTCAATATGTGGCAATCTGGGCCGTGCACAAAACTCGCGCCAACCCTCGCAGTCTGCTTTTCACGCTGGGGTTAATAACGGCTGTCTTTTCTGCCCTGTTAGATAATGTCACCACCGTATTGTTAATCGTGCCGGTTACTTTTCAAATTACCGACAAACTCAAGGTCAATCCCTACCCCTACCTGATAATGGAAATTTTTGCTTCCAACATCGGCGGCACGGCAACGCTCATTGGTGACCCACCGAACATTTTAATAGGTTCTGCCCTTAACTTATCCTTTATGGACTTTGTCAACGAGCTAACCCCGGTTGTAGCCGCAACCATGCTGGTATTGATTTTGGTATTTGACTTTGCTTATGGTCGCAAGCTCAAAACCGATAAACGCAATCAAGTAGAGGTTATGAAAGTCAAAGCCATTGATACCATTACCGATTGGGCACTGCTGAAAAAATCCTTAGTTGTTCTCGGCGCCGTCATTTTGGGCTTTATTTCGGCCGAACATTTACATATTGCCAACGGAACAATTGCCATCTTTGGTGCCGCCGTCATGATGTTGCTCTTCACGTTTGGCAACACACACTCGGAGCGCGACCATAAAGTTGAAGCTGCATTTAATTTGGTAGATTGGACCACCATCTTCTTCTTTGCCGGCCTTTTTGCCATTGTATATGGCTTGGAAGAAGCCGGTGTGTTAGAACTTTTGGGACACAAGTTTACCGAATTCACCGAAGGCAGTATCGAAAAAACCACCATGTTGATAGTCTGGGTATCAGCCCTTGTATCCACGGCAATCGACAACATCCCGTTCGTAGCCACCATGATTCCTTTGGTCAAGACCATTGAGGCTGACATGGGCGGACGTGAAGCCATGATGCCGGTATGGTGGGCGCTATCCCTTGGTGCTTGCTATGGCGGCAACGGCTCACTGATTGCTGCTTCAGCTAACGTCATTGTTGCCGGAATGTCGCAACGCCACGGCGAACCGATACACTTTATAAAATTTTTGCTGTGGTCATTGCCCGTTATGTTGGGAAGTGTTGGCATTGCTGCACTATACCTGCATATCCGACATTTCATGTAAAAGAAGCCCCTTTCCTAAGCTCCTGATTTTAACACAAAATTAGGAGCTTTTGTTATATAAATATATTGTATTAAACTAACATCAAAGGAATAAGTAAACATGCAGGCAGAACACCTCGCTCAAGCCGCCAACCTAATTTGGGGACTTGATCCAAAAATTGTGGCAACATCCATTGTGGTTGTGTGCTACCTTATCTTATTCTCTGAAAAGCTCAATCGCGCGGTCGTTGCTTTGCTCGGCGCCTGCGTCATGATTTTCAGCGGAATACTAACCCAAGCCCAAGCCCTCAAGGGAATTGACTTCAACACCATTTCATTGCTCGTTGGTATGATGACGATTGTCGGTATATCTGAAAAGTCAGGTATGTTCCAATATGTTGCCATCTGGGGCGCACAAAGAGTAAAAGCCAATCCTCGAGGTTTGTTGGTTGTTTTGGCTTGTGTAACGGCAGTCTTTTCAGCCTTTTTAGATAACGTAACCACCGTTTTGCTGATAGCCCCCGTTACTTTTAAGATTACACAAAAACTCGATATTAACCCCTACCCTTACCTTTTATTGGAAATTTTTGCCTCGAACATCGGCGGCACGGCAACACTCATTGGTGACCCGCCGAACATTTTGATTGGCTCTTCTTTAGGCCTGTCATTTATGGACTTTGTCAAAGAGTTAACCCCGATTGTCGTTGTCACCATGGCTGTTGTTATTTTGGCATTTGACATAGTCTATAAAAAAAGAATCCAAACCACGCTTCGCCGTCAAGTAGATGTTATGAAAATTAATGCCGCCGAGTCGATTACCGATAAAGGCTTACTCATCAAGTCATTATTTGTCTTATTCATGGTCATTACCGGCTTTATTTCGGCAGAACATCTGCATATTGCTAACGGGACGATAGCTATTTTTGGCGCTGCAGTCTTATTATTACTCTACACCTTGGGCAACTCTCACTCAGAAAGAGACCACAAAGTAGAATCAATTTTAGGCGTTGTGGATTGGACCACCATTTTCTTCTTCTCCGGCTTATTCGTCATTGTTTACGGTTTGGAAGAAACCGGAGTATTAAAAATGCTCGGTCAATTATTTGTTGATTTAACAGACCGCAGTATTGAAAAAGCCACCATATTGATTGTCTGGACTTCGGCAATACTCTCCAGTGCCATCGATAACATCCCGTTTGTTGCCACCATGATTCCGATGATTAAATCAATGGAAGTAGACATGGGCGGCCGCGAAGCTATGATGCCGGTCTGGTGGGCACTTTCACTTGGTGCTTGCTTTGGCGGCAACGGAACCTTGATTGGCGCTTCGGCTAACGTCATTGTTGCCGGCATGGCCCAACGTGAAGGTCACACAATTCACTTTATGAGGTTCTTGCTGTGGTCAATTCCGGTCATGCTGACCAGCGTGGCAATAGCAACCGTTTTTCTCTATATCCAATATTTTTAAGATATAAGGAAACAAGAAAAAAACACCGCCTTTTAAGACGGTGTTTTTTTTGTGTTTTTAAGAAAGCTGTTGGTACCGATTTCATCAAGCATTTTTTGTTCTTTATCATCGGCCTCTTTTTGGCGTCGTTTTGTGCGCCTGTCATCAACAATTTCAAATGTCTTTTGCTCTTTGAACATGTCCGCCATAATATCGCGCTCATGTTCAATCTTGGCTTGCAGAACTGAGATTTGCATTTCCAAATTTTCTCTTTGTTGCATATAGCGTTTAACATATGCCCCAAAATCGCCCACCCCGGAATTGGTTCTGGCAAATTCTTTTTCTCTTTCAAAAGCCTCATTGAGTTGAGTGAGCTGCTCTTGCAAAATATCTTGTTGTTTGAGCAACTCATTTAAGATTTTGCGTTGTTCATCAATATGAAATTTTTGAATGCGATTTAGCGTTTTCAGAGGATCTGCCATAACTCATCAGTCCGTTATTTTTGCACCTGAGGCGTATAAGGAGTATCAAGAATAGCCTTCAGCTGAGCATATCCTTCTGCCAACGTCACGCGTTCATTTTTCTTTTGCGCGAGAAATTCCTCGAGTTTCGGATAGTAGAAGATAGCTTCATCAACTTCTTTATTTGAGCCGGCTTTATAAGCCCCCAAACGAATAAGCTCTGCCATATCTTCATAAGAGGCAATATATTTTCTGGCCTTTGCCACCAGAGCATATTCTTCCGGCGTATCACAATCCGGCATCGTACGAGAAATTGAGCGTAAGATATTTATTGCCGGATAACGATTCCGCTCAGCAATCGCACGGTCCAAAACAATATGCCCATCCAAAATAGAGCGCACGGCATCAGCCACCGGTTCATTATGGTCATCACCATCCACCAAAACCGTAAATAACCCGGTAATGGTACCCGTACCGGCACCCGGACCGGCTCTCTCCAACAAACGCGGCAATTCGGCAAACACGCTTGGCGTATATCCTTTTGATGCCGGCGGCTCACCGACCGAAAGCGAGATTTCTCTTTGCGCCATGGCAAAACGCGTAATGGAATCCATCATGCACAGCACATCTTTGTTTTCATCTCTGAAATATTCGGCAATAGCCATAGTAACATATGCGGCTTGCCGACGCATCAACGGACTTTCATCGGAAGTTGCCAAAACAAGCACGGATTTTTCCAGACCTTCCTTGCCCAACACATCTTCCACAAATTCTTTAGCCTCACGCCCACGTTCACCAATAAGCCCGATAATAGAGATATCTGAGTTTGTATGCTTGGCCATCATTGACATTAAGGTTGATTTACCGACACCAGAACCTGCAAAAATACCCATACGTTGCCCTTTGCAAATCGTCAAAAAGGTATTTACGGCTCTCACCCCAAGGTCAACTTTTCCTTTAACTCTATCGCGAAAAGCCGCCGGCGGCGGAGAAGATTTAATATAATAAGGCTTTGCCCCTTTAATCAAAGGACCTTTACCGTCAATCGGCTCACCGAAAGCATTAACGATTCGTCCCAGCCACGACGCATGCGGATAAATCACCGGTGCGGCATTTTCCACATCCACTCTGCACCCGGGACCAATTCCTTGTAAAGACCCATAGGGCATAAGCAGCAGTTTATCGCCTCTAAAACTCACCAACTCACAAGGCACAACACTATTATGCGTGGTATGCACATTGCACCTGTCGCCGATTGTCAAAGGCGAACGCACGCCGCTCACTTCAATAAACAAACCTTGCACGGCAGTAACGGTTCCGTAATATTCTCCGAAACTAATTTTTGCGATTTCGCCTTCAATATTTTTGAGCAGTTCCGACAACTTCATCCTCATCAACAAATCATTTCCTCTTATGCTAACACATAAAATACAGATTTTGGCAGATAATTAAAGGTTTTTCACAGTTTTCCGGCACCAAAATATTTTGTTAATAATTATTAACAAGCCCGATTAAAAAGTTAACAAATAAAAAATAAGAGTTTATGATGAGCACATTAGTAAAAAGAATAACTTATTTGGAGGTCTGACAATGCGGGTTTTATTGGTTGAAGATGATTACGCCATCTCCCAAAGTATTGAGACCATGCTCAAAAAAGAAGGCATGATTGTTGATACGACGGATTTAGGCGAAGATGGCTTAGAAATCGGCAAATTATACGATTATGATATTATCATTTTGGATTTGATGTTACCGGATATGAACGGCTATGAGGTATTGAAGAACTTGCGCGCCTCAAAAGTCAACACTCCGGTTTTGATTTTATCTGGCTTAACCGAACCCGACAAAAAGGTTAAAGGCTTGGGCTACGGCGCTGATGACTATCTGACCAAACCTTTTGACAAGGCTGAATTATTGGCTCGTATTCAAGCGGTTGTTCGTCGCTCCAAAGGGCATTCTAATTCCATTATTCGCACCGGCGAAGTTGAGGTTAATTTGGACACCCAAACCGTCACCGTCGGCAATAAGACTTTGCACCTCACCGGTAAAGAATACGGCATTATGGAATTGTTGTCTTTGCGCAAAGGTTCAACCCTTAACAAAGACCAGTTCTTAAATCACCTTTACGGCGGCATTGATGAACCTGAACTCAAAATCATTGACGTGTTCATCTGCAAACTTCGTAAAAAATTGGAAAAAGCATCCGGCGGTAAGAATTATATTGAAACCGTTTGGGGCCGTGGCTATGTTCTGCGTGACCCTGATGAACCCAAGAAATAATCTCCGCATCATACTAAAAAACCCCGCTCCTCGCGGGGTTTTTTAGTGTGCTGAATGACATTTTTTGAAATAGCTTAAAATTTTTCAAATTTTTCCTTGCCAAATTAGTCGCTTTTGTCTATTATCAAATTCAAACAGCGATTTTTATAACTATTATTAATTAACCAGGCAAAGGGATTTTCCCGGAGCCACAAAATCTTTTTTTATCATGAAGAAAGAAACAGAATTAAGCCAGAGAGATCAACAGAAGTTAACATCAGTAAAAAAACTGATTGAATGTAGCGGCGAATACCGCCGTGAGTTAATAACTTCAATCATCAAAGATATTGCTGCGAAAGCCGTATCCGATGATGACGAGCAGAAAATTGCCCTGCTTTTAGGTAAAACAAGTTATGTTACCCCTGAATGTCAGCGCAACTATCGCCTGCTCTGCCAAACGGTAAAAGCCAACCCGGAAATGTTTAGTAATCAAATTACCGGTAAAGCAAAAGCATTTGAGAAAAAACTTTAATTTAACAATACCTAAAACTAATTACCAATGGCACAAGAGATTAATGACATCCTCTCCCAGATGTCGGCAGAGGACTTTGAAAGACGCAAAAAAATTGCTCAAAAGTTGTGGGACGAACATTTTAGCTCCCATCAACAAAAGAAAGAGTTCATCCGCAATTTTGCCGCTGAACTCCGGAGTGCTCGCAAAGGCGCACTGGCCGCCGGAAATGATGACATTACCGCGCTCAACGAAGAGCGTCTGGTTGCCTTTTTATTGATTTTTACCAAGTGCAAACTAGACATTTACCGAAACCAAATCGGCGATGTTTTGATTGAAGGTTTGAAATATCAACAAAAGGACATCAAGCGCTACTGCTTTGAATATGCGAACAAACATATCGGAGCAGGATTTGTTGATATGGGCTGGTGGAAAAGACTGCTTGGCAAGCAATACGTTTCCAAATATGCTTGGAAACTCTTGCGCCTCCACGCAGACAAAATTCCCTCTTATGCCCGCGCAGTACTAACTGACGACATCAAATTCTGGGCTCAAGATGAAACCACCCAGAAGAAGTGGCAAGAACTCGATGCCGAACTGGGCTCTCATTATGACTTTGTCAAAGAGTTCACTGTTCCGATGAACTAACTTAATCAAAAGACCTGAAACTTGTGATAAGTTTCGGGTCTTTTTTTTGCATTTTTTTCGCAAATACTTCTTGCCAAAACGCGCATTTTTGTCTATAATACAAAATTGAGTGAAATAAGAATTATGTAAAATTACTAAAATTTATATCATTATGGAACAATTTAAATCACGCCGCCTGTCGGCATCAGAAAAAGCCTTTTCAAAAACTCTTATTTTCCCATTGTTGCGCAAAGAGTTCATCATGCGCCTCAATGCAGGTGAACCTTTTGAAAATATTGAGGAGGAATTCAAACACCGCCTCAATGAAGCTCAAAATGCCAAAAAACAGGCGGAATTAGATGAACAAGCACACAAGGAACATGACGAAAACATCCTCCTTGCCATCAAAGAGGCACAAAAAGACCCCATGGATATGGAACTCTTGGAAAAAGCTCTGCAGGTTCCCTACACCACTGAAGTGTGGGAAAAACAGATGAAATACCTCTGCAACCTGTTTGTGCAACCAAAGACCAGTGAAGAAGCGGCTTTTCAACACGCCTTAGGATACAAATTCTTAGACCAGGCTGCTGAACAAAGAAATTTCTTCAACGGCATGGCATTAGAGTTTATATTCATGGGTGGGCATTTCAGCTCCTCGAGCTGGATATTGCTGACCAAGCACCGCAAACTGATTATTCAGTTAGGCCTCCACGGTCGAGCAACCCATCTTTTAAAGAATATGTTCTATACTCTGTGCCGTAAGGAAGGCCTACTTCCTCCCCGCAAGGAGTATGAAGCTCACGAAGCCGATATGATGCGGCTTGTAACTGAGCTGTTTGAAAAATCATTAACCCGCGGGTTATACACTGAGGAAAAAAGCATCCTCAACGTCTATAACCTTTTGCAGGTCTTCGCTTAAAAAAAACCCCGCAGATGAACTTTCATCTACGGGGTTTTTCATTTTTTACGCAACTTTACCCACAAACTTCATTCCGCGCAAACATTCCTCAATTGGCATTTTTTTCTTACCCTGGCGCTGAATTTCAACCACTTCCAAGGCCTTATCGCCACAAGCAATCACCAAGCGCTCCGAGCCTTGCAAAATCTCGCCATTAGTCCCTGTTTCATCAACCACTTTGGCACGCAAGATTTTATACCTCTCGCCCTCATATTCAAAATACACCGCCGGATAAGGATTAAAGGCTCTGATTTTGCGCTCCAAAACTTCTGCCTTTTCCGAAAAATCTAAATGACTTTCCGCCTTATCTATTTTGGCAGCATAAGTCACAAGCGTCTCATCTTGCGGTATAGGTTTAAGATTTTGCCAATTATCCAATGCCTCCAAAATGAGTTTTGCACCCATTTCGGCCATGGCATCATGCAGTGTTTCACCGGTGGTCTCAGCCGTAATCGGCACCACACCTTTGAGCAACATATCGCCGGCATCAAGTTTTTCCACCATCTTCATAATGGTAATGCCGCTCTCTTTATCTCCGGCTTCAATAGCTCTTTGAATCGGTGCTGCCCCACGCCAACGCGGCAACAACGAACCATGAATATTCACACACCCCATTGGGAAGGCCTCAATCACTTCTTTAGGCAAAATCAAGCCATAAGCCGCCACAACTGAAATATCCGCTTGAAGATTTCTAAACATCTCTTGTTCTTGTGCATTGCGCAAAGACTTCGGTGTTCTCACCTCAATACCATGCTCTTCGGCAAAAACATGTACCGGAGATTTGGTGAGTTTTTTACCTCTGCCGGCTTCTTGCGGCGCACGCGTATAAACACACACAATCTCGTGTTTTTGATAAAGCGCTTCTAATGCTTTAACGGCAAAATCGGGCGTTCCCATAAAAACGATTTTCATCTTTCACCTTTCTTCAAATACGGATGAATTCCCAAAAATTGGAAAAGCTCAAAAATGGCCTATTCCTCGTGAGCTAAATTTTCACGATATTTTTTGAGTTTTTTCAGGAGCATATTTCTTTTTAAGCGGCTGATACGGTCAATATACAAAATTCCATCCAAATGGTCTAGCTCGTGCTGGATCACAATCGCTAAGAAATCGTCAGCCAAAATCTCACGCTCTACTCCGTCATAATCCCAGTAATGAACACGCACTTTTGCATTGCGCTCCACTTCGGCACGTTGGTCAGGCACCGACAAACACCCTTCTTCACCGCATACCATATCATCACTGCGCCAAATAATCTCCGGATTAATCAGATACATCGGATTACCGCGTTTATTTCCCTGCTCATCTTTGTCTTGTTCAGCATCAATCACCACGATTCTTTTTGATACACCGACTTGCGGCGCAGCCAAGCCGACCCCGACTGCTTCATACATGGTTTCCAACATATCATCTAAAAATTTGCGCAAATCATCATCGATTTTTTCAACCTTCTGCGCTTTTTGTTTTAATATCGGATGTGGATATTCATATACCTTTAGCTTAGTCATTTTTTGCCTCAGCTTCTCCTTGCGGACGGACATCATGAGCGATTTGGTCAAGCAAAGCATTAATCATTTTCGGCTCTTGCTTGGTAAAGAAAGCATAAGCCAAATCGACATATTCTTTAATTATTACTTTAACATCGACATCTAAAGTCGTTGTAATTTCATAAATTGCACACAAGAGCAAAGCACGCATTGTTTCATCCATCCGCTCAAAAGTCCACCCCTTTGCCAAATAAGCATTGAGTGATTTTTCAATTTCTTCTTTGCGGGCATGAACCCCTTTAACCAGCTCGGCAAAATAAGCACTGTCCATTTCATGAACCGGCACCATTTCTTCTTTATCCATTGATTTTTCGGCAATCACAAAACGCCCGACTTTACCATCCACAAAGTCTTTAATCACCTCTTCGACCGGATTTTCGGTCACGGCAATCATATAAGTTGCCTGAACGGCAGCCAATCTGGATTCACTTTTCATTCTGATTTTTTCGGATATAAATTTCTTTGCCATTTTAGTCTTCCTTGTTTAACGTGGCCTCTGGTTTAGCCAACTTATCAATAGTTTCAACAAATTCTTCAAAATCCTTCACCTCGCGAAAGTCCTTATACACGGAGGCAAAACGAATATATGCAATATGGTCTAATTTAGAAAGAGCCTCCATCACATATTCGCCAATCAGCACGGACGGAATTTCCGTCTCACCTGAGCTTTCCAAACGGCGTTGGATAGAGTTCACGATTTTTTCCACTCTTTCAATATCGACCGGACGTTTGCGAACGGCAAGCAAGATAGAATGTTCCAGCTTATCTCTGTCAAACAAAACCTTCTCGCCGTTTTTCTTCACCACTACCAGTTCGCGCAGTTGAATCCGCTCAAAGGTTGTAAATCTGGAGCCACACTCCGGACATTCACGCCTGCGGCGAATAGCGGTATTATCATCGGCATTACGAGAATCTTTAACTTGCGTATCATCACATCCGCAAAAAGGACATTTCATACCTCACCTCACGGAAAATTTTTACTTCTCTCTTTATAAGGACAAAGTGCTTATTTTGCAATAGCTTATTTTTGGCTTTCATTAAAAATCGCCGATTTTAGACGTATTTTTGTCTATTGCATTTTATGAAAAGATGTGATATAGCTTCCAACAAATGCTATTATTTTCCCTATTGTTTAACCCTTTAAAACTTCACAATTATGAAAAAGTTTTATTTTTTGGCTCTTGTAGCCACAGTGATTTGTTTTGGTCTGACCTCTTGCGGGCCTAAAATGCAACAAGCTCGTTTTGAGAACACAAACTTCGCTTCGGTAACCGTTGAAGGCTCCGGTCAGTACGGTATCAAAGACCTGACAACCGGAAAAGAAATCTTACCCCAGATTTACAAATCCGTTGGATACTACTATTCAGGTTTCTTCACCGCGCAAGACGACACCGGTGTTCAGCTCTTTGATGAATCGGGCAAATGTGTTATTCCGGCACAGGCCCAGATTAATGCTAAAGACGGGTACTTTGAATTCGTCGGCAACAAAACTTCCAAAGGACCAGGTGCCAAAGGCATTTATGTAATTGCAACCGGAAAGACCATCATCAATGTTTATGATGCGCTTGAAGGCGATGGCGCCGGCAACTTTATGTTCTTTGCCAAAGGGCTTTACGGGGTCCTCAACCCTGAAGGCGAAACCATTATTCCCGGTGAGTACAATCTCTTAATCTGGGATGGTGAGCAATACAATGCCCTCAAGAACAAGAACCCCAAGCGGCCCTATTTGGATGAAAAGACCAAAAAAATTAACTGGTCTCGCGCAGAAGCCTTTACCTTTGGCAAAGATGGTAAACAGCTAAAAAAACTGACCACCGCGCAGGCCAAGAAAATCTTTGAGGCAAAGAAATAAAATTTCTTGCCACACAAAAACAAACACCTCCCGCTTTGAAAAGCCGGAGGTGTTTTTTTGACTTTATTCAACGTTATTTATAAATCGGGAATTTCTTGCACAAAGCAATCACTTTTTGCGTGGTTTGTGCAATGACTTCATCGGCATTGCCATTTGCCAAAGCATCAATCACATCACCAATCCAGTTAGCAATTTGTGCAAATTCTTCTTCCTTAAAACCGCGAGTCGTACCGGCCGGCGTTCCAACTCTTATACCAGACGTTACTTTCGGCGGCATCGGGTCAAACGGAATAGCATTTTTATTGCAAGTGATATGAGCTCTTTCTAAGGCTTTTTCGACCACATCTCCGGTCATATTTTTAGGTCTTAAATCGACCAACAACAAATGCGTATCGGTTCCGCCCGAAACCAAATCAAGACCTCTGCTTTTGAGCACTTCACCCATTTTGTGTGCATTTTTAACCACCTGCTGAGCATATTCTCTAAATTGCGGCGTTAAATCTTCACCAAAGCAAACAGCCTTAGCTGCAATCACATGCATCAAAGGCCCCCCTTGTGTAGCAGGGAAAATTGCCGAATTAATTTTTTTAGCAATTTCGGCATTATTGGTTAAAATCATACCGCCTCTGGGGCCTCGCAGAGTTTTGTGCGTAGTGGTTGTAACCACATCGGCATATTCCAAAGGATTCGGATGAACGCCACCGGCAACGAGTCCGGCAAAATGCGCCATATCCACCATAAAATAAGCCCCTACTTTATCGGCAATTTCACGAAAACGCTTAAAATCAATCTGTCTCGGATAAGCCGATCCGCCGGCAATAATCAATTTTGGCTTATTTTCGAGAGCCAAGCGCTCCACCTGTTCAAAATCAATCAAACCTGTATCTTTGCAAACGCCATATTGAACCGATTTTAACCATTTTCCGGAAAAAGAAACTTTAGAACCATGCGTTAAATGCCCGCCTGCATCTAAAGACATCCCCATAATCACGTCATTAGGCTGCAACAACGCCACATAAACCGCCGTATTTGCCTGACTTCCTGAATGAGGTTGTACATTAACAAACTCAGCATTAAACAATTTTTTAGCGCGTTCAATAGCCAAATTTTCCACCACATCGACACATTCGCATCCGCCATAATACCGATGCCCCGGATATCCTTCGGCATATTTATTGGTCATAACCGAACCTTGTGCCTCTAACACGGCAGGAGACACAATATTCTCGGATGCAATTAATTCGATTTGATATTGCTCACGGTCCAACTCGCATTGAATAGCATCAAATACGTCTTTATCTTCTGTTTTTAAGTTATTTTCAAAATCCATTATTTCCTCCTAATCAATATCGAGTTTGCAGAGTCGCCTGTCATGACGGCCGCCCTCATATTTCGCGGCTAAAAAAATATCGATTCTTTTCAAGACATCTTCAATTTTCATCGTTCTGCCGCCAAAGCACAGAACATTGGCATTATTATGTTCTTTGGCCACTTTTGCCACATAATCATCATACAAAAGAGCGGCACGGATTCCCTTATGACGGTTTGCGGCAATCGAAATACCGATTCCTGTACCGCATACCAGGATTCCCAAATCAGCTTCTTTCGTAGAGAGCTTGTGCACAACCTTTTGTGCAAAATCAGGATAATCCACAGACTCGGACGAATTTGTTCCCAAATCGACGACATCAAAATTTTTACTTTTAAGATATTGAGCTATTTCATTTTTCATTTCAAAACCGCCGTGATCGGCCGCCAAAGCAATTTTCATCTATTTGCCTCCTCTGTGAAAAATTTTTTCTTATCATAGAAGATAAAGAGTGTTTTGCAAGATGAATTAATACCCTGGGTTAAAAATAAATAACAATATGATTTTTAAAACAAAATCAAAAAAAGTGTAAAATTATGCAAAAAAGATATTGACGAGAAGCAAAAAGTTTGTATATATAGAGGACGTTGAGTGAATGAGGAACTCAAGATGAGGTATCCCGATTGGCCGGTTGGCAGAGTGGCTCATGCAGAGGACTGCAAATCCTTGTACATCGGTTCAATTCCGGTACCGGCCTCCAAAAATTCACTTAATAACCGCATATTATTCCGGCTTAGCTCAGCGGTAGAGCAATCGGCTGTTAACCGATTGGTCGCCTGTTCGAATCAGGCAGCCGGAGCCAATAAAAAAACCTCCCCTCGTGGGAGGTTTTTTTTATTGGCTTTGGGTTATCTGTTTGAGCGACGACCAAAGGGAGCCTGTTCGGAGCGGATAGTTGGTTCAGACAACTTGCTTGGCTGAACCCTACGGCGCGAGGAGGACCCGCTTGCGGGAGTACCTAATCTGGCAGCCGTCTAAATTATCCTCCCCTTGTGGGAGGTTTTTTTGTTGGCTTTGGGTTGTTCTATTGAACAGGCGAAACCTGTTCGTATCAGGCTCGAGGATAAAATCAACCGTTACTCCGGTTGATTTTACCGCAAGAGGCGAAGTTTTGTTAGTTTTTTTGAGGTTGAGTAAGCAACCGCAAAAAACTTAAAAAACGAGTGACCGACGCGCGGTTAGTGAGCGCGAAGCGTGAACTTACCAAGCTAGAGCCGGAGCATTTTTATCTTTATCCTCCCCTTGTGGGAGGTTTTTTTATTGGCTTGTCACTTCTGTGCACCATATTTCATACGACACATAATTTTGCCCCTCTCTTGAAAAACAAAATTTACGCCCCATATCATATCCGATAATCAACAGGAAAAAATTATGAAAATTTCTAATCCGCTTACTTCAATAAAAAATCTTATCACCAAAGAAAAGACACTTCTCGACCACTGGTTTGCAACCGATGAGCGCATTCGCTTTAGCCTTTTGGCCTCGCTCAACATGGGATTAAGATATGTGTTATTTGTGGGCCTGAGCTTGGTATTTACCACCCTGCACTATCAAATAACATTATTATTGATGTGGTTAATTTCATCATTTATTGCCTTTTATTCGTACAAAAAATTTGTATTCAGCACACAGGGCAATCATCTGCAAGAATATTTAAAAAGCATTGCCATTTGGATATTAAGTTATTTCATCAATGCCGGCATCTTAACTTTGCTAGTCACCAACTACCAAATTAATTTATATATAGGACAAGCCATCGCCATCTGCTTTTTGCTGATAAGCAACTACCTTTTGTTCAAACATTTTGCATTTCGGCGACCGGCACCAATGACCCCATGGGAAAAACTTTTAAGTATGTTTGATATTATTCACAAAAACTAATCGACACCAAACCATTTGCGAACGGCACTTTCAAAATCGGGAAAAGTTTGCTCGATTTTTCCTCTAAGGCGAGAGCGAATTTGAAAATTTTGTGCCTGCGCATCATAAACCAACCAATCAAAATCAGTTGCGCCCAAAAACAAAATATCTTTTGCAAAATCGGGATTATATTGTTCATTTTGTTCAATTATATCATCTAACCCCGGCCAATTTTTGGGCTGTACGCCAAACAAATACACATCATCACTAAACGCGCCGTTCACATAGCGCAAAAAAGTCACATAATCTGCAGGCAAATCACATTTTCCCTCGAGTTGAAGATATTCTTTGCAATCTTTCAAAAACAAAGGATCCACACTGCCGCCGCACCAAACATTGGCATCATTTTTTAAGCATTGTGCTAAATTTTTAATCATCTTGCCCACCTTGTTTCCGCATTTTTCTGGGGAGATACTTTGGCTCTGTTAGTATTTTTCACCTTACTTTTTTGCGGAGCAAATTCTGTAACTTCCGCCCGGATGTTATCTTCTTCCTTATAACCTAAACTAACCGTCCAAGACTTACCGTCATTTTGCGTATCAAAACGAGTATCAACCAAATATTCCATTAAATCGCCTTCTTGTTCTGTCCCCTTCATAACCAAATCATAAGGCTGATCTCCATTAGACAAAGCCCCGAATGATTTTCTAATCACACTGTCTCCCGAATGCCAAATATCATGTTCGGGTGTATTTTTAGATGCATCTTGCGCCTCTTTAAATTCTGCAATACCAACATAGTTACTTTGTCGATTAGCTAACGCGCCTATGGCATAAATAGGATTTTTATGATGGGTAGAAAAATAAGGAATTTTTCCCTTGAACTTGGTTCTATCAACTCTAGGGTTTGGATTACCTTCTTGTAAAATACTTTTCATTAAAACATCAATATAGGCTTGCGCCACGCCATGCCTCAGTAAACCCTGAGCAAACTGTTTTTGCACCTCTGGAGTGGGAATTGCATTATACTTCCAAAAAAACTTTTTATGACGGCTTTCCAGATTTTTATTAATATCCGACAAACCCAAAGAATTTCCATATTTAGGATTATATTTTTCTTTCCCGTACTCATTAAACAACACTCGTTCAAAATCCGCACTGCAAAAAGCACTAACATATTTAGGATTAATCCCTTGGTTGCTCAAAGCCTGACGTAAAGGCATTTCCAGCATGCCAAGCGTCGTTGTTTTTTGCCAAATTTTCCAATCTTCAACATTTTCCAAATGATAAGCAAAGGGATCACTGACTGTCTTGTTTTTCTGCAAAGACGCCAGCATAAAGGCCTTAGAATAAGGTTGGCTTTGCTCCACTTCAGCCACACTCGGAATATTAAAATATCCGTTAAAATCAGCCCGTGCAGCTTTTATCTCTTCAGCCGTTGCACGTGTACGAGGGCCGACAGCCAATTTTTTATGAAAATACCCTAAGAACGTGTTCAAATGAGCGCGCGCAAAATCGCTCCGTTTTTCCTGATAGTTTTGTAGTGCAATCATCACCAAATTATTGAGCTCTTGCTGCGGCTTAGCATCAACATAGCGTTGCAGATTAAGCCTATCTTGGTCGCTATGCAACGTATGAATCATATGATTAATTTTTTTAATTTCTTCCTGCCCTATCATTTTATTAACGCCGGAAGTAAGCCTCTTGGCATAATAACTGTTGGCATTATCTGAATATAGCTCAAAGCTGCGTTCAACCTCACGCCCAAGCTCAAAATCAATTTCCCGCAAGGACTTAACACTCGTTTGTAACGCAAAACGCAAACTATTAATCTTAGAGGTCAACACTCTAAAATCTTGTGTTCCCATCAGGCTGCGTCTTTTTCTCTCTACCAAACGTATATAATACTCTAATTGCTCTTGTATATTTTTCAAAACTTGAGCTTTATTTTCGTTTGGCAAATCTGCCCGTGATATTCTTGCACGTTTTCCCATTTTTGTCCTTCTTTTGTCTATATTTTATCATAGAAAAGTAAATATTTCTATAAAAAAATGCAGACAATTTTCCAAAAACACGCTATTGATAAGACAAGGAGACAAAAATGACCGAACACACATATAAAAACATTGTTATTTTAACCGGAGCCGGTATCTCTGCCGAGTCCGGACTGGCCACTTTCAGAAGTGCCAACGGTTTATGGAATAATCATAAAGTGGAAGACGTTGCCTCAATTGAAGGCTTTGAACGCAACCCTGCCCTGGTACATGATTTTTACAACGACCTCAAAAAAGAAATTCAAAAAGCCAAGCCCAATGCCGCACATCTAGCCATTACCAAATTACAAAATAACTATCCGGCAGAAATAAGTGTCATTACCCAAAATGTTGACACCTTACATGAAAAAGCCGGCAACGCAAATATCTATCATATTCACGGCCAAATTAACCAAGCCGTATGCCTCAACTGCGGTCATATCATCGAAACCTTTGGTGATGTAGATACCGAAACCATCTGCCCGCAATGCAATATCCAAGGCATGATGAAACCCAACATCGTCTTTTTTGGCGAGAATCTGCTCTGTATGGACAAGGTTGAAGACCTATTGCGCAAATGTGATTTATTTATCTCAATTGGAACTTCAGGCGTTGTCTTTCCGGCCGCAGCCTTTGTACAAACAGCCAAATATTATGGAGCAGATACAATTGAATTCACGCTTGAACCAACTGCCAATAACTTTTATTTCGACCGCCATGTTTTTGGCCCTGCAGGAAAAACTTTTCCGCCCTACGTTGAGGAGTTAATTGCCTCCTCACCAAACAAAAAAGAAGCCGACATATAGTCGGCTTCCTCTTGTTAGATATAACGCTACTAGAACAATGACAATACGGATTGAGCAGCTTGAGAAGCCAAGCTCAAAGAGTTGATTGCCAGTTGTTGACGAGTTTGCAGAGCAAGCATATTCGCAGACTCTTCGTTCATATCGGCCAAGGTCAATTTATCTGAACCTTCTTCCAATACGTTAATCAGGTTTTCAGTAAATTCTTCTCGAGTTTGAACTACTGAGTAGTTATTACCGAATTCTGATGACATTGAACGAAGTTTGTTGGTAGCTGCGCTTACTTTATCCAAAGCTGCATCAATTGCTGCATTGGTTGACCAATCGGTTTCAACTGTTAATCCCAAACCTTTGGCTGAACCATCAACACCTTGAATGGTCAAAGATGAAGAACGGTCTTCATTAAACACAACTGTCAAGGATTGGTCGGTACCACCGAGCAAGTTAACACCTTTGTAACCGGCAT
>CALXOP010000070.1 GCA_944390035.1 uncultured Alphaproteobacteria bacterium
CTAAATGTTTTGATATAACCTAATTTTAAGAGTATAAAATCATGGCAAAAGCAGTAAAAGTAAAAGTTAAATTAGAAAGTACCGCCGGTACTGGCACATTTTATCTTGCTGAAAAGAATCCTCGGACTCATCCGGAAAAATTGACTTTGAAAAAATATGACAAGAAGTCTAAAAAACACGAAGAGTTCGTTGAAAAGAAATTAAAGTAAAATTTAGTTTTTTCAGAAGACAGATTTCAAAAAGGTGCCAAGCGGCACCTTTTTTAGTTTCTTTACAATCTAGGACGATAATAGTCCGGCCTTATCATATTCTTTTTTGAGAGTGTCTATCTGAACATCGGTATAGCGCTGGGTTGTGGTTAGGGACGCATGACCCAATAATTCTTGAATCGAGCGCAGGTCGGTCCCTTCCGCCAAGAGATGCGTTGCAAAAGAGTGCCGCAAGGCATGGGGAGTCAAGTTATCGTTTAGTCCCAACAAGCCGCGAATTTTTTGCATTTGCCTCTGGACAATTCTTGGCACAAGTCTTTCGCCGCGGGCACCCAAGAACAAAGCGTCTCCGACATTGAGTCGGTAAGGGCATTCCGCGACATATTTATTAATTTTTTCAACCACAATCGGGAGGAGGGGCACAATTCTTTCTTTGTTGCCCTTACCTTTGATACGCAAAAAATCATTATTGCCGATATCGCCGACATTCAGGGCCAGGGCTTCGGAAATACGCAGACCGCAACCGTAAAGTAGAGTAAAAATAGCTGTGTCACGCAAGCCCTGCCATGAATTGCTGGCGACTTCTTCGGCCATGTCAATCACGTTAAATGTTTCATCAACATCTAAGGCTTTGGGCAAAACCTTTGCTCTTCTAGGAGAGCCGATAACGCTGATGGCTGAATTTTTCACCACATCATGTCTGGCAAGCCATTTGAAAAAATTTTTCAGAGCTGAAATTTCGCGAGCTAAAGATGATTTTTCAATATGCTTTTCGCTCCGAAAACTGATATAAGCCCGAAAATCTCTAACCTCAAATTTTTTTAAGTCGCTGAGAGTTGCGTTTCTGCCCAAATATTCAAAACAAAAATCAAAAAATTCGGCCAAATCTCTTGCATAAGCATCAAGCGTATGTTCGGAATAGCGTCGCTCATGCAGAAGCCAATCCTGCCATTGGCTGATGAGTGAGTGAACGTCTTTCTCAACTTTGTATCTGATTTCGCTTTTCATAATTTTCCTCTTAAACAAAATGTTACCCTTCATTATTTAAAATTTAGTTTAATAGTGGTGATAAATTGTGGGGATAATAAGGTAGGTATGGTTTTAATTTTGTTTGGCTTGAAGTAAGATAAGCCAAAACCAAAAGAGGAAAAATGACAACCATTATCGGGGTAATGCTCCCGCTGCCTTTTAATGAAGCCTTTGACTATAAAACTGAGACGGAACTTCCGCTCGGTACCATTGTTCGCGTCCCTTGGGGCAAAGATGAACAAATCGGTGTCGTATGGCATCACGGTAAAACCTCTCAGCTCCCCGATAGTAAAATAAAACCCATAATCGAGAAATTAGACTTTCCGCCTTTATCCAAGTCCTTAATACAGTTTGTTAAATTTGTGGCTGAATATAATATGGCTTTTATCGGTATGGTTCTAAAAATGGTGATAAGCTCAAAAGCCATTTTTGATGATGCCCAAACTGAAACACTTTATACCCTGAGTGGCAAAACTCTGTCTGAGGCAAAGTTAAAAAATTCGGATGCTCGGTGGCATGTTTGCGACTTGTTAAAGCATGCGCCTTACAGCAGAAAAGAAATCTGCCAAGGGGCAGGGGTCGGCATGAGCGTTGTGAATACACTTATTTCGGCAGGTGTGTTAAAGCCGATTGTGCGAGAAAAGCAAAAATATTTTGCCCCGCCCAAAGGCGATTTTTGCAAAGTCAACTTAACTCCTGAGCAAGAGGCCGCGGCTGCAGTTTTGTGCGCCAAGGTTAATCAAGGTTTTTCGGTAACCCTGTTGGATGGCGTTACGGGCTCCGGTAAAACCGAGGTCTATTTTGAGGCTGTAGCCAAGGCCTTGGAAAACGGCAAACAAGTTCTTATTTTGGTGCCTGAAATTGCCTTGACCACACAGTGGCTGTCGCGTTTTGAAAAACGGTTTGGCGTAAAGCCGGCATGTTGGCATTCAGGTCTTGGGCAACGAGAAAGAATAGATACTTGGAAAGCCATTATCCAAAATCGCGTTCAGGTGATTGTGGGGGCAAGGTCAGCCTTGTTTTTGCCTTATCCCAATTTAGGCTTAATGGTCATAGATGAAAGCCACGACCACTCATTTAAGCAAGAAGATGTTGTAAATTATCAAGGACGGGATATGGCTGTCGTGAGAGCAAAGCTGGAGCAATTCCCGCTCATTTTATCTACTGCCACGCCTGATTTGGAAACAGTGTGCAATGTGGAAGATGGCAAATATTCATCCGTCCAGCTCACCAGCCGCTATGCCTCGGCGCAACTTCCCGAAATTAAGGTGATTGACCTCAAAAAGGACAAGCCGCAAAAAGGCTCCTGGGGTGTATCTTGGCTTTCACCGACTTTGGTGACCGCACTGAAAGAAAATTTAGAAAAAAACGAGCAATCCATGCTGTTTTTGAACCGCCGCGGCTATGCCCCGTTAACCATATGTCGCGATTGCGGACACAGAATTCAATGCCCGCATTGCACTGCTTGGCTGACGGAGCACAAAAGTGCCAATCGCCTAATCTGTCATCATTGCGGCTATTCCATGCCGATTCCTCAAACCTGCCCCGAGTGTCACTCCGAGGATGGGCTAACGGCTTGCGGACCTGGCGTCGAGCGTATTGCCGAAGAAGTATCCAAAAGATTTCCGGATGCAAAAATTGCCGTAATTTCAAGCGATATTACCTCATCTTTGAAAGAAGTATCTGAAGTTTTGGAAAAGATGGAAAAAGGAGAAGTGGACATCTTAATCGGAACTCAGATTCTGGCCAAAGGACACCATTTTCCGAGTCTGACTTTGGTGGGAATTGTTGATGCCGACTTAGGCCTTATGGGGAGTGATTTGCGTGCAACGGAACGCACGTATCAGCTCTTATCACAAGTATCCGGTCGTGCCGGCCGAGCCGAAAAGAAGGGAACCGTATATATTCAAACCCTATACCCTGACAATGCGGTTTTGCAGGCGCTGATTCATAATGACCGAAACCGATTCTTGGATTTGGAAAAACAAAGCCGTAAAATCTTGCGTATGCCTCCGTTTGGAAAATTAGCCGCCATTATTGTGTCCGGCACCAATCAAGACATAACCGAAAAAACAGCCATCTTGTTGGGGCAAACCGCCCCGAATAATGATTACATATCCACATTGGGTCCGGCCCCCGCACCAATCTATATGTTGCGCAATAAATACCGTTATAGGCTACTACTGAAAACATCAAAAAATATTAAAATACAAGCAGTTATAAAAGAGTGGCTCCGAAGAGTGCAAGCTCCTGCCAATGTGCGTATAGAGGTGGATATTGATCCTTATAGTTTTATGTAAAAAAATTAACAAATTAGAAAGAAATACAATTTATGATGTAACACAATGTAAAAGCTAAAGAAGAGAAAGCCGTGAAAAAGATTTCAAAATCAAAAATCATTACCACTTATGCCTTAGCGCTCTATG
>CALXOP010000071.1 GCA_944390035.1 uncultured Alphaproteobacteria bacterium
TTTCAAGTTTATTATGCTAGATAATATAAAGACTTGTTTTTTTATCAACATTTTTTTTAAGGTTATAGCTTATGAGACAGAAAAAATCAAATTTTATCTACTATGTTATCGGAATTGCTTTGATTGCTGCCGTTTTGTTTGTGGCCAGCCAAGAAGTGCCGTTGAAAGTTGAACAAGTAGAACAACCTTTGGAAAATACTTTTTTGAATAAGTAAATGGCAGAATCCGTTGTTAACCGTTTTTTGGAGATGATGTCGGCCGAAAGAGGAGCGGCGCAAAATACCCTTGAGGCATATGGACGCGATGTGTCCCAGTTTTTGGAGTATTGCGGAAATGTGTCGTTGAAAAATATTTCGGCCGATGATATTGCCGACTTTGTGCAATATTTGAGCAAAAAAGAACAACTCTCTTCAAAAACGGTGGCAAGAAAGATTTCGGCCGTGAGAGAGTTTTTTAAATTTCTCTATACCGATAAAATTATTAAAGAAAATCCGGCGGCAGACGTGCAAACGCCTAAACAACAGAAGCCTTTACCCAAGTTTTTGACCAGAGAGGAAATAAAACAGCTGATTCAAGCGGCAAAAGAAGAAAATTCACCGGCAGGGCGTCGCATGTGCGTGATGTTGGAATTGATGTATGCTTGTGGGTTGCGGGTTTCGGAATTGGTTTCTTTGCCTGAAAATTGTATTAATTTTGATAAGAGGCAAATTTTAATCAGAGGTAAGAGGAGTAAGGAAAGAATTGTTCCGGTGGCTCCGCAGGCGATTGAGGCGGTGTTTGATTATTTGTCTTATCGGGACTATTTTATTAAAGGCGGCAGAAAATCTATTTGGTTGTTTCCGTCAAAGTCTTCGACCTCGGGACACATCACCAGAGACACTTTTTTTAAGCACCTGAAAGAAATTGCTATTCATGCCGGTATTTCCCCTCAAAAAGTGACACCACACGTGCTACGCCACTCTTTTGCCACGCATTTGCTTAATAATGACGTGGATTTACGGTCTGTGCAAAAAATGTTGGGTCACGAAAGTATTAATACTACCGAAATTTATACGCATATAATTTCTGATAAGCTGATTCAAACCGTCCAAAAATTGCATCCTTTGGCACAAAAACATTCTTAGGTTGCTTTTTATGGTATTTTGTTTTATAGTTCAACCATAAGTAAATCTTTTTGATTCTATCTATCCGTTAAAAGGAGTATTTATGGTAAAGCAAAATAAAAGAGGTCGCTTGGAAGACGGTAGTCCGAATCCGGTTGATGTGGCGGTGGGTAAAAGAATTTGTGACAGACGCAATGAATTGGGTTGGTCAATGGAAAAATTGGCTGCAGCGTTGGGTGTGACTTTTCAGCAGATTCAAAAATATGAAAAAGGGGCAAATCGCGTCAGTGCCAGCAGATTATATGATATTAGCAGAGTTTTAGGGGTCGGAATCGACTATTTTTTTGCTGAGATTGATGATGAGGCTGCAAATAAGAGCCCAAGGCAAGTGTTGTCGCAGGAAGTTTTAGAAAAATTTGATGACCCGATGACTTGGGAAGAAAGTAAAACTTTGGCAAAAGCCTATTATCAGATTAAAGATAGAGAATTAGCACGAACAATGTTGGAGTTGATGATGAGTATTTCTTCTTCAAGTGATAGAGAAAACGATTTGTTTTAGATAATAAAAAAAGGGCGGTTTGAAAAAACCGTCCTTTTTGTTTTGTGTTTTGGAAAAGTTTTATTCCTTTCCTGCTTTCAGCCGAGCTTCTTTGGCTTTGACAAAGGCGTCGATTACATCCTTGGCCTTAGTGTCTTCTGTAATCCAATCGAGTTTGCCGGATAACTGGAGACCAAGCTGGTCTTCTGTCCACCAGATGACCAAATCCCAGTCATGTTCGCCGGAAAAATCCGGATTTTTGCAGTCGAACACCGGCTTTTCTTCAAAGAGCTTGATTTCTTTTCCTTCGATTTGTAAACCGCAGTTGAGGGCATAAGCCTTGGCAACTTCTCCGCGGAAGAGTTTCAGATAGGCTTGGATATATTCCGGTGAAGCTTTGAAAATCTTGCAGCGAATATCGTTGATTTTTTTTGAACCAACGGTGAAGTAATCAATGATGTCACCGTAGGTGGTTGTTTCGCCGAGGTATTGCATCGGAGTTCGAGACTCAGTTGCCAAAATCTGGCGACCGGTGATGTCTTCGCAAAACTCGCACATTCGAATTGCGAGAACGCGGGTGATGACTTGTCCACCAATCGGAGATGACAGCAGTTTTTCTGGTGCAACTTGTGTTTCTCTTACCCAGAACGCAACACACTGCTCTTTGGTCATTTCTATGGTGCAGTCTTGATCACCGGAGAAGTGTTCTACCAGATTGGCAAAGGTTGCCAACTCCGGGGTTTTGGTAAACAATGTTGTGCGTTTTTGTTTGCCTGTGAGTGTTTTTAACTCGCTGCATAGCTGTTTTACGGCTGCGCGAGGCAGAGTTGATACCTTTTGTTCCAGAATTTCTTTTGCTTTAGCTGTTCTCTCATCCGGAGAGAGGGCTTCTAAGTTCAATTTTTCTGTGTGGTTGTTTACGAATTCCACAACGAAACTTTTTACTACCGGCTGAAAAATTTTTGTTTCCATAAAAATAATGATTAAAATTGTTTGACATAAAAGTAACTGTAATGTTTTGGATTTAGCACAGCTTTTTATAAATGACAAGAAAAAATTTGAGAAATTTTGACAAAAATAGCTATTTGATGTTTGCCAGGGCTAAAAATTGCTCCGGTGTCAGCTCTTCAGCTCGGGCGGTGAGCGGAATATTTAGCTGTTGGCATTTATCTTCAAGATTAGAAATGCTTTTTAGGCTTTGACGAATCATCTTGCGGCGTTGGCCGAATGCCAGAGTGGTCAGGTTTTCGATTTTGGTTATTTGTTCTGAGGTTAGCGTATTTTCTTTGGGGCGGAAAAGTAAAACCGATGACCAAATTTTGGGTGCAGGTGTAAAGCAATTCGGGCTTAAATCCATTAGGTGTTCAATATGACATTGAAGCTGGCTTAGTACCGAAATGCGGCCATAATCTTTGCTTTTTATCGGTGCCATAATGCGTTCGGCCACTTCTTTTTGAAACATTAAGGTCAGAGAACTGTAATTATTAATCTCTTTAAGCCATTTGATGAGTAAAGGAACAGAGATGTTATAAGGCAAATTACTGATGATATGCCGCGGGGCGGGTGATAATTCTTTTATATCGGTTTGGAGCGCATCTCCGTTGATGATTTTTAGGGTATTGCCGGTTTTTTCTTGGATTTCTTCCATGATGGAAATGCAGCGCTCATCCATTTCAATTACGGTTAGTTCTTGAGGATTGTCAGAGAGAATCGCACGGGTTAATCCGCCGGGACCGGGGCCGATTTCAAAAACAAAACTTTGAGAGAAATCTTTGAGGTTTTGATGTTGCAAACTTAGGCGGACAATTTTGTCGGTGATGTTTTGGTCTAGCAGAAAGTTTTGGCCTAAGGTTTTTTTTGCCATTAAGCCATGGGCATCAACAGTGGTTCGGAGCGAGGGAAGAGATGCTATTTTTTCTGCCAGGTTCGTCATTTTAGTTCCTTAACTCAATAACCGCTTTTTGTCTGATGTTGTGCAATAGTTTAGCAGAGACTTCTTCTAAGCGTTTGTTTTCCATAAATTTGCGCATTTCTTCTTTGGTGGGAAGGTTGGGTTTGTCTCTGTCAGGATGGTAGGTTTGAACTAATTTTAAGATGTAAAAGTCATTGCCGACTTGGATGGGGTCGGAGACTTCACCGTCTTTCATGCTCAAAACTTTGCTGTTGAGCGGTTCAATGAGTTGGCCGGCGTTTAACCAACCTAAATTTCCGCCGTTTGATGCACTCGGGCTTTCTGAAAATTGGGCAGCATAGAGCTCAAATCTGGGGTCACGGCGCAAATTGGCAACCAAATCTTCCAAATTTTTGGCATTGGGTTTTTTGATGACAATTTCCGAGACCATATATTTTGGTGTGGACATATCTTTAGCGGATTCATTTATGCCGTCTTCTATCTCTTTATCGGTGAGTTCTCCTTCTAAGGCCATTTGTCTTCTGACAACGCGAATCCAAGCCAGGTCAGATTTTAGTTGCTCTCTGAAAACCTTCATACTAATACCGTTTTGGGCGAGTTGTTCTTTGATTTTGCCGGCGGGAATTTTATTGCTGGCTTCAAAGGCTTTAACTGAAAGGTCAATGTCTTTTTCGGTGATGTCTATTCCTTGTTTGGCGGCTTCTTGAATTTTTAGTTTTTCATCTATGGCGGTTTGAATTACCTTGGCAATTATCATCCTTTTGGTTTCAATATTAAACGGAATTTTGGTGTTCATCACAAAGGCCTTAGCTCTTTGCTCAATGTCGGTTGATGAAATCATTTCGCCGTTGACAATGGCAATGATTTTTATGTCACCGTTTTCATAGAGTTGGATGGGAAGTTCTTGCAACGGTTTGGGTTGAGGTTGTTTTTTTTGGCTCGGAGCGGCAGGTGAAGGCTGGGCTTGCTTAAATACTACCGAGCTCTTTTCTTCTGTCTGAGGTGCTTGATTGATAAATTGTGCCTTTGCCTCTTGTATGATTAATGTAAAACTTATTGCTAAAATCAGTCTCGTAATCATAAAGTTTCTCCATAATTGCTATTTTGAACCAACGCCGCCCAAAGTCTTGAGGTATAGAGATACGGTAAATTCAAAATCATTTTCATCTTCTGGGTCTATCGAATCATAACGATGTAAATCTCCGATAATTTTGATACATTCATCTTCATAGACTAAAGAGCCGCCATGTTCCAAAGAATTGCCTCCGTTGGTTAAATCTTGGCGATTGTAGATGCTTATTGACCAGTCTCTTGTGAGTTGAGAACCAATAGCCATATATAATTCTTTTCTTTCACCTATGTCTTCAGCAATGGTTGCTTCATTTTCTTGTAAGTAAATATAAGAGAAATAGGCGTGGAAAATATCAGGTCCTACTCGTGCGGATAATTCACTGTATTTCATCTCTAAATCATCTTTATCAAAGCGGAAACGATAATTCATATCCAAATATTTGTTCGGGTTAGCATAGATACGTCCAACATAATCACTAAAGTGAGAATCTTCATTATCGTCGGCACCAAATTCATCATGATCATTGCTGAAATTGTAGCTTTGTGCAATGAAGGCTTGAGTGTGTCCCATAATGGTTCCGTAAGAACTCCAGTTTAAACCGTAACTGATACGGCTGCCGGTATCGTTGCGGTCGTACCCGGCATAGCGATCAATATCTAAAACATTGGTATCATCAAGGTCGGAATTTTGGCTGTCTTCGTTCGGAATTTTATCAATCTTATTCCCGCCATTGGGCGCTGCGACGGCTACAACAACCGGTTCAACAATATGTCGAGAGGTGTCGGTGGCTTTGACAAAAGGCATTTTCCACTCTAAACCTAATTGTGGAAAAATACGTCCTGTTTCACCGGTGAATTTTTCATTATCCGGATTGGTATAGTTATCAATGTAATAAGCGTCAGATTTTACAGATGCTACTAAGCGATATTTTTCACCATAAGGACTGGTGTAAGGTAAATTCCATGAATTTATCATGGTCATTCTTTGCGAACTGGTATCTTGTTCTCTCATGACAGAAGCAAAGTCAAAGGTGTTCTTAAAGTAAGCACCATATTGGCCCGGTTCGCTAATGTTTTCGTAGGTAATTAAAGGGAGAACGTAAGGTTTGTCATATTTCCGACGCCTGAATTCTTGAGCATTTAGTACTTGTAATTCGTAACTGATTAGCTTGTAATAATAGGCCTCGATAGATGCATAATTTCTATTGTCAAATCCTTGCAATTTTGCGCTTGATGTAAGCCAAGCATCTTCTTTGTTGGGTAGGGATAAATCTTTTAAGTAAAGAGAATCGGACACATAGTTCAAATCTAAATCCGATACCCAGTAATCATTAAGTTCATATCGTGCTTGTAGCGATAAGTTGCCTCTGGTTTCATCATCGTCATCATCTTTCATGACGGAGCCTTGTGTGCTTAAATATCCTCTTTCAAAATATCCACTATAGTCGGCATCTAAAATTAGGCCGTGATTGGTACTTAAAATCGGTGAAAAGGTTAAATTATCATGTGGCGATAAATCCCAGAAATAGCGGGGTTGTAAAAAGCCGTCTAAATAATTGCTAGACCCAAAACTCGGAATTAAAAAGCCAGAACGGCGTTTGACGGTCGGATCCGGGTGCGATAAAAAAGGAGTATAAAAAACGGGGATGTTTTTTACTTCAAGTACGGCATCTTTATAGTAAACATTTTGACTTTCGGCATCATGCGTGATTTTGCGTGCTTTTAATTGCCATAAGGGTTTGGGATTTAGAGCACATACATCGCAAGGGGAATAAACCGCATTGTTCATTACTTTGTTGTTATTGGGGTAAGTTCTGATACGGCGGGCAGCAATGCGGCTTTCATCTTTCATAATGACTTTGATGTTGTCCATTTCGCCTTGCGACATTTGATTGGTTAATACCACATAGTCCGAAAAAACAACATTGTTGTCGGCGTCAATCATGCGTACGTTACCAACGGCCGTTACAACGTCATCTTTTTGATTGTAGATGACTTTGTCGGCGTTTAAGGTCAGTCCGTTGCGGATAATGTTAACATCACCGATAGCGGTTATGGTTTCCAAATTTTGGTTGTTTTCCATTTCATTGGCGCTGAAATAGATTTCTTTGGTTTGGCGTTCAATCGGAACCGGCGTCATAAAATTGGTGATGTTGCCGTTTTGCTCTAATTCACCGTAAGGAGACGGGCTGATTTTACTCATTTTGGTTCCGGGGGCCGGTTCTTTTATTTCGGCTGCCGCCAGGAGTTCTGAGTTAAACACCAGCATAGAACTTAAGAGAATCGATGTCAGCCTGAGTTTAGTCATTTATCATATCCTCAGGTTTTTTACGACGGACAAAAAATGCCGGATTATAAAACAGCAGCATATAAACGCAAATAAACAGCGGAAGTAAGAAATTGAGATAGAGCAAGGGCAAAAGGTATAAGTGCTTGGTGGCCAAGTTTCCAAAAATGAGGTCGCAGGCTTGGACGATTATCATACCGATGATGGAAATTGAAATGATTTTTCCTTGACCGCGGCGGTTGAAATTGCCGACTAGTAAGCCGGTGCAGGCCATGAGGGCAAATATGAGATTATACAATGGCATAAGGATACGTTTGTTGCCTTCAACAATATAACGATTGACCTCGTTTGGGGTGAGGGTGGTGTCATCTCGGGCATTTAACAGTTCCCAAAGGGATCTTTCTCTGGCGCCGGTTTCTTTTTCTTTTGAAGGACTTTTGGTATCAAAATCAACGGAATAGCGATTGAAAGATAGAGATGAAAATTGTCCGCTCTTTTTATTGATTTCTTGTCTGACGCCATTAACCATAATGAGGCGAGGGCCTTTTGAGGTATAGATAACACGCCCTTTTTGTGATGATATGGTCATTTTAGAATCGGGGTTTCGTTCGTCATTTACCAAAATACCGCTGACCGAACCGTCTTTTTCGTGTTTGGTGATAAATACGGTTAAATTGTATTGAACATCAGTGAATTCACCTTCTCTAAACATAAGGTGTGAAACATCGTTTTTGACTTCCCACTCTAATTCGTTGAAGGCTTTTTCGGCGGCGGGAATAACAATATTGTTAACGTAAAGATTGAAGAAAGACATAAATAAACCAACGTATATTGCCCCTTTGGCGCAGGCCCAAGGACTAATGCCGGCGGCTTTCATCACAACAAGTTCTCGGTCGGAAAGCATCCGGTTATATACAAAAAGCGTGGAAACAAATAAGGCAATCGGCGCTAAAATCACAAATATTCTGGGCATAAGCAAAGAGGTCATTTTGACGAACAAAATAACCGGTAATCCTTTGTTTGTGACCATTTCTACAAAACGTAATGATTGGGTTAACCAGATAATTGACATCAGAGAAAATGTCACCAACAGAAAACCAACCATTATCTGTTTTATTATATATTTGTTTAGTTTATTCATAAAATTTCTAGCTAGCTGTTTTGAGCCGATTATATCTAATTTTCTTAGAAAGAAAACTATTATTTTTCATATAATGCAAAATAAATGAAGATTTCGTAAGTTTTATGATTTTTTTGAGATAAAAAAACACCCTCTGTCAGATGGCAGGGGGTGTTTGAGTGTTTTGTGGGGCAATTAAATCATTGCCATACCGCCATTAATGTTAATGGTTTGGCCGGTGATGTATTGAGCTTCATCCGAGGCCAAAAAAGCAACAACATTGGCAATATCTTGAGCTTCACCAAGTTTGCCTTCAGGAATCTTGGCCAAAAGGTTGGCTTTGACATCGTCTGGCAAAACATCGGTCATCGGTGTACGAATAAAGCCCGGTGCAATTGAGTTTACGGTAATGCCGCGAGAACCAACTTCTTGTGCCAAGCATTTGTTCATGGCAATCATACCGGCTTTTGATGCTGAGTAGTTAGCTTGTCCGGCGTTTCCGGTGACACCAACAACAGATGCAATACCGATAATGCGGCCAAAACGACGTTTCATCATGCCGCGAACAGCTGCTTTGGCTAATTTGAAACCAGCTGAAAGGTTAACGTCTAATACTAATTGCCAATCTTCATCGCTCATGCGGATGAACAGATTATCTCTGGTTAAGCCGGCATTGTTTACTAAAATATCAATACGGCCTAATTTAGCTTCAACTTGAGATACCAAGTTTTTAACATCTTCCGGATTGGTCAAGTTAGCAGTGAAAACTTCTACTCTGTCACCCAATTCGGCTTTTAATTTTTCCATCGGCTCAGCGCGCATATCGGTCAAAGCCAAGGTTGCACCTTGTTTGTGCAAAGTGCGGGCAATTTTATCACCAAGACCGCCGGCGGCACCGGTTATCAAAGCTACTTTATCGTGTAATTCAAACATTTTGAATCCTTTCTTTTGGTTATTATAAATCTTTTGCCAGTGCTTCTATCTCGGCGACAGAACCAACTGATAATGCGTTCATCTCTTTGTGTCCGCGTTTAATAATACCGGAGAGGACTTTGCCTGCTCCTAACTCGACAACGTCCGTTACACCTTGTTCGGACATATAATTTACGCTTTCTCTCCAACGAACAGAGCCGGTAACTTGCTCTACCAAGTGTTTGACGATTTCTTTTTCGTCTTGAATAGATGTGGCTAATACGTTGGCAATTAAAGGAATTTCAGCGCGGTTGGCTTTAACTTCGGACAAGGCTTTGGCCATTACTTCGGCAGCCGGTTTCATCAACGGGCTGTGGAAAGGAGCGCTAACGGGAAGTTTGATACAGCGTTTGGCGCCAAATTCATGAGCAATTTCAACTGCTTTTTCAATGGCTTTCATATGGCCGGACAAAACAACCTGACCATCGGCATTGTCATTTGCGGCAACGCAGATTGTGTTTTCATCACTGCAGGCTTCGGCTAAGGCTTGAACATCTTGGTAAGAAACACCGATAACGGCTGCCATACCGCCAACACCGACCGGAACGGCTTTTTGCATTGCTTCACCGCGGGTGCGGAGCAATTTGGCCGTGTCGCTTAATGAAAATACTCCGGCTGCGCAAGCGGCGGAATATTCACCAAGTGAGTGACCGGCGACAAAACTTGCCTTGTCTTTTAGTTTGATACCAAAATCTTTTTCCAAGACGCGAACAACGGCCATAGAATGTGCCATAAGAGCCGGTTGAGCATTTGCCGTTAAGGTGAGCTCATGTTCCGGTCCTTCAACCATTAATTTGAATAAATCTTGTGAGATGGCTTCGTTGACTTCTTGGAAGACGTCTTTTGCAGACTTAAAGTTATCTGCCAATTCTTTTCCCATGCCGACAAATTGTGAACCCTGGCCCGGGAATACGAAGGTATATTTCATGTAAAAAACCTCTGTTGTTATTAGTCTTCGGATTTCAGATTTAGCTTTTTTCGC
>CALXOP010000072.1 GCA_944390035.1 uncultured Alphaproteobacteria bacterium
AGAAAGTTTTGCGCCTGAGCGATTTGTTTTTGGTGTAATGATTCAAATTCTTGTTTTAGACGGCTCAAGTCATAGTTGTTTTTTTGACAATAAAGAGGGAGCGTTTGGGTATATTGTTTTTGATAAATTAAAAATTCCGAAACATCTTCCAAATCTTGGGGGCTATAAAGAGTTTCGGGCTCATATTTGGGTAAAAAGCTATTTATTCCAATCACGATAATAACAGCCCAAAAGATTAATTTTATATTTTGTTTCATGCTTCCTCTTTAAACGCAAGCCTCTCTTGCGAGAGGCTTTGGTAAAACACAATTCTTACAATAAATGGTTTTCGGCCAAGTATTTCCAATAAGCGCAAGCGTGCACGGACTGGATTATGCCATTGGTGCGCAACAGCTCCTTAATCTCGTCTAAGCTCAGCAAATGGACACTCAAGCACTCTCCGCCGTCAAGGTGTTGTTTATTCTCAATGAGTTCAACATCTTCGGCGATAAAGTTATAGGTCCAGTTGTTGGTGGTGCTGGGGTTGGCGGACATTCTTAGGTTTTGGCGCCAACGACCGTTGCCATAGCCGGTTTCTTCCCATAGTTCTCTTTGGGCGGCTTGGAGCGGGGTTTCGCCTTCATCGACACAACCACCGCAAAGCTCATAATTGGTGGTTTGGGTGCCATGGCGGTACTGACGCACCATTACAAATTTTTTGTCTTTGGTGATGGCCAAAGTATTTACCCAGTTTGGATATTCCAAAACAAAATACTCCGGGATTATCACACCATTGGCAAGCTCAATTTTATCCTCACGCACGGTGAGCCATGGTTTTTGGCATAAATACTTGCTTTCCAGAATTTTGGCTTGTTGTTCTTTTTCCATTTTGTTTTATTTTTTAGGGTTAATAATAAAAATTCTATTGCGAATTTAGCGCAATCTTATGCTTTTGTAAACCTTATTTAATGACCCTGGCGACGGTTAGCGTATCTACCGATTTGGCACCGGCTTGCAGAATTACTTTGGCACATTCTTTTAAGGTGGAGCCGGTGGTCATAACATCGTCTATCAAGACTACTCTTTTGCCTTTGAGGTTTTCGGGATACTTTACACTAAAAGCGTTTTTGACATTGCGAATCCGTTCGTGACCCGAGAACTCGACCTGTGGTTTGGTTTTGCGGTGTCTTACCACAGAGCGACAATCGCAAGGAATACCTACCAATTTGCTTAATTCTCGCGCCAGCAAAACCGACTGATTATAGCGTCTTTTTATCAAACGCGTATAATGCAAAGGCACCGGCACAATGACATCTACTTGTTGCGCAAAAATGTCTTTTCCGCCCAAGCGCAGCCATTTGGCCAAGAAGGCTGCATTTTCGGTCCTGTCATTAAACTTCAAATTCAGAATTAACGGTTTGGAGTGTTCATCATAAGCAACAGCCGAACGGCACATCCGAAACACAGATTTGGAATTGCGCAAACAATTGCCACAGAATTTGCCAATGGTATTTTCGGATGCTAGAGGCAAGCCGCAATGCTCACAATAGGGTTTGGAAATAAAGGTGATTTCATTAAAACAATCGGCGCAAAGGCCATTGGCGTCGCCTAAGATTTTGCCACACTTCAGGCAACGAGGCGGCAAAAGTGTATCAATTATTTTTTGAAAGATAACATTCATTGCTTAGGCTTTGGCTAATCCTAATTTTGCCAACTCATCATGAATATTATTGATACTGTCAACAACCGTCATTCCGGCAGACGTCATGGCATCTCTTTTATCTTGAACCGTAATACTGCCATTGGTGATAACATCTCCGGCATAGCCCATTTTGTGACCGAAAGGAACGGCATTTCCGGCAACAAAACCTATTACCGGCTTGCGGTGTTTCAGGTGTTTATAAAATTCGGCGCCGGCTTCCTCAAAGGTTCCGCCCATTTGCCCAATCATCACAATCGCATCGGTGTTGGTATCCTTATGGAACAGCTCCAATATATCTTCAAAGGCGGTGCCGACAATCATATCATCGCCTAAACCTATAACCGTGGACTGTCCAAGCCCTGCCCGATTGGTTTCCAAAACCGCCTCATAGGTTAGGGTGGAAGAACGCGAAACAACGCCTATTCTGCCCGGGGTATGAATATTTTCAGGGAAAATACCAAGTCTTGCCTCTCCGGGGGTGATAATGCCCGGGGTATTGGGACCGATTAATCTGGTTTTGGAGCCGTGGAGCATGGCTTTGATTTCAAGCATATCTTTGATTGGCACACCATCGGCAATACACACCGACAAGTCAAGCTCAGCCTCCACCGCCTCTTTTACGGCAGATTTAACAAAGCGCGCCGGAACATACATTACCGAGGCATTAGCCCCCGTTTCTTTAACCGCTTCTTGCACCGTGTTAAAAACCGGAACATCTAAGTGAAAAGTTCCGCCTTTGCCGGGGGTGACACCGGCTACAACTTTGGTACCGTAATCCATTGAGCGTTTGACGTGGAACGAGGCTTGCGTACCCGTAATACCTTGGATTAAAACTTTTGTATGTTTATCTACCAATATGGACATTAGTCTGCAGCCTCCATTGCTGCTAAGAGTTTATCAACCGAATCTTCCATGCTGTCGGCAATAATGAGCGGTAGTTTGGAGTGGAGCAATATCTCTTTGGCCTCGTCTTTATTGGTGCCCTCAAAGCGAACAACCAACGGCAC
>CALXOP010000073.1 GCA_944390035.1 uncultured Alphaproteobacteria bacterium
TCGCCGATACCGACTTCGGCAATAAAGGGAACATCATAATTCACCACGTTTTGCATGGTTTCTTTTATCATTTCTGAGACGGCGGCAACCTCTTCTTCGGGCGCTTCAAACACCAATTCATCATGCACTTGCAAAAGCATTTTGGTTTTGAAATTTCCTTGTTGCAATTTTTTAAATACAGCGTTCATGGCCATTTTGATAATATCGGCCGCACCGCCTTGTATCGGTGCATTTATGGCCGCACGTTCAGCGTTCATGGAAACACGCTTATTCTTATCGTTTATGCCGTTTACCGTGCATTTGCGCCCAAATGGCGTTAGGACATAGCCGTTTTTGTGAGCAAAGGCTTTGGTGTCTTCCATAAACTGTTTTATCTCCGGCATTTCACGGAAATAAGCATCAATATACGCCTTGGCCTCTTCGGTGGAGACATCAATCTGCTTGGCCAAGCCATACTGCGAAATGCCGTAAATAATGCCAAAATTTATGGCCTTGGCATGGCGGCGTTGATTGGGTGTGACCTCACTCAAAGGCACGCCAAAAACTCTTGCAGCGGTTGAAGCGTGAATATCTTTGTTTTCGGCAAAGGCTTGTTTGAGCCCGTGGACATTGGCCACCACCGCCATGAGCCGAAGTTCAACCTGAGAATAGTCTGCCGCAACAATCTTACAGCCCTTGGAAGCAACAAAACTTTCGCGAATTTTTTTGCCCTCTTCACTGCGAATAGGAATATTTTGCAAATTCGGATTATTGGACGCCAGACGTCCGGTTGAGGTGGTGATTTGATTATAGGTGGTGTGGACGCGATCTGCCTTATCCATTTGCTCGGTTAGGGCATCGGTATAAGTGGATTTGAGTTTGCTCAAGGCGCGCCAATCCAAAATGCGGGCGGCGAGTTCATTGCCTTCGGCGGCTAAATCTTCTAGTACTTCAGCACCGGTTTGCCATGCACCGGTGGCGGTTTTTTTGCCCTTGGCGCCCAGTTTACCAAACAAAATATCGCCGATTTGCTTGGGCGAGGCAATGTTAAACTCCTCTCCGGCAAGGTGATAAATTTGTTGCTCGTAATCTTGCATTTTGGCGGCAAACTCGGAACTTAAGCGGCGTAAATTCTCACGATTGACTTTTACGCCCGCACTTTCCATGGTTTGTAAAATACGAACCAAGGGACGGTCAAGGTCTTCATAAACACTCATTTGGTGCTCGGAAAACAGGCGTGGTTTTAAGACTTGGTGCAAACGCAAGGTAAAGTCTGCGTCCTCGGCAGCATAAGCCAAGGCTTGGTTCAATTCAACCTTATCAAAAGTGATTTTGTTTTTGCCTGAGCCGCAGACCTCCTCATAAGCTATCATTTGGTGGTCAAAATAGGTTTTGGCCAATTCATCGAGCCCATGGCCGTGTTCGGTACCATCTAAGACATAAGAAATTACGGCTGTATCATCATAAGGCGTAATTATGCAATCAGAACCTAAAACTTGTTGCATAAAGTGCATATCAAATTTGATGTTATGACCGATTTTGAGTATCGACTTGCCCTCAAACAAGGGTTTGAGATATTTGGCGATAATCTCATAGCTTAATTGTTGCGGAGCATTTGTTTGGGTGGCGCCAAAGAGGTCTAAATTTGACTTTTCGTCACTCTTGAAATGGTTGAGCGGAACATAGCACGCCTCGCCGGCAGAAGTCGCCAGAGAAAAGCCCACAATCTTGTCAAACTGCGGGTTGAGCCCATTGGTTTCGGTATCAAAGGCAAAATAGCCGGTTTGCTTGATTTTTTCGGCCCAGAGCTTTAAGGTCTTTTCGTCTTGCACAAGCTGATAATTGGCTTTTATTTCTTGCGGCTGCGCTTTAAATACACTGTTTTCACCTTCTTCGGAACAGCGTTCAAAAACCCATTTTTCAACCCTTGGACGGATGGAATTAAACCCATAGTGCGAGACAAAATCCATGATGGTACCCAGGTCCGGTTTTTGGCAAGGAAAGTCTTCAATCGGCTGAGTGGTGGGAACATCGGCTTTAAGGGTTACCAATTGGAGTGAGATTTCTGCCTGGTCCTTATTTGCTATCAAGGTTTCGCGGCGTTTGTTTTGTTTGATTTCTTCAGCGCGAGCCAAAACCTCACCAAGGGAGCCAAACTGGTTGATGAGTTCGGCAGCGGTTTTGAGCCCAATGCCCGGAACGCCCGGGATATTATCGGTGCTGTCACCGGCAAGCGCCTGAACATCGACCACGCGATTGGGATATACCCCAAACTTTTCACGCACGTCTTCAGGAGTGAAATATTTGTCTTTCATCGGGTCAAAAAACTCTACGCCGGGGCGTATTAACTGCATCAAATCTTTATCGGCCGAAACAATCGTGACCTCGTAACCTTTTTGCAGAGATTGGGCGGCATAGGTAGCAATTAGATCATCAGCCTCATAGCCTTCCATATCCAAAAAGTGCAAATTAAGCGCTTTGACCGCTTGATGAATAATCTCAAACTGAGGGATTAAATCCTCGGGAATTTCTTTTCTGGTGCCTTTGTAATCGGGAAAAATATCGTTGCGGAAATTTTGCCTTTTGGCATCAAACAACACCAGCCAATAGTCGCTTTTAATCTTTTGAGTTAAACGCATAAACATATTGGTAAAACCATAAACCGCGTTTACGGGCGTTCCGTCGGGACTGGTTAAAGGCGGAAGGGCATAAAATGCTCGGAAAATGTATCCCGAGCCATCGATTAGGCATACTTTTTTGGTCATCTTGTCTCACTTGATTGGGATGATTGATTAAATTATGCGTTCAATATAATGCAGAAATTAAAAAATACCAAGCGTTGGTTCAGACTTATTCCGCCGCTTGGAAAAAAAACGAACGCTCCGCAAAAGAAACACTGTTCACATCAGAAGAAACTTCATTGTTTTCAATATATTCCGCAACGGCTTGTTGCAGACTCTCTTCAACCGTACAGTCATGGTTTTGGGACAGAGTTTGCAATTTCTCATACAAATCGGCAGAAAGTGAAACAGAAACGGTGTTCATAAATTTTCCTTTAACTTATTTATGATAGTTATAAACCTAGTTGTAAAATATTTTGCGAATCGGTGCAAGGACTTATCTATGGCAAAAACTACGAAAAAGAAAAAGACCACCAAAAAACGGAAAAAAAGAGAGTCAAAACAAAGAGTTGCGAATCGGCACATCTTGTTAAAAATTTTTGCTTGCTTGGTGATAACTTTAGCTTGCTATTTGGCTTATTGCTTTTTGACTTTGCCCGATATTGAACAAGCCGTTACCAGAACCAGACAACCCTCCACCACCATTACCGCCGAAAACGGCAACGAGGTGGCGACTTATGGACAGGTTTATTCAGCCATCGTGATGCCCGATTATTTGCCAAAGCACATGGTGGAGGCCATTATTGCCACCGAAGACAGGCGTTTTTATCAGCATTTCGGCTTTGACGTGATTGCTTTTTCGCGGGCGATGGTGGTGAACCTCATCAAAGGACGCTATGCCCAAGGCGGAAGCACAATCACCCAACAAGTGGCTAAAAACCTCTTTTTAACCCCAAACAAAAATATCAAACGCAAAATTCAAGAGTTGCTTTTGGCTTTTTGGCTCGAATATAAATTCTCCAAAGACCAGATTATGGCTTTGTATCTGAACCGGGTTTATTTGGGTGCCGGAACTTACGGCATTGAAGCTGCCGCCAACAAATATTTTCAAAAGACATCGGCTGACTTAAACCTTAAAGAATCCGCCATTTTGGCCGGCATGCTTAAGGCACCTACAAGGTATAACCCTGCCGCCAACCCCGAAAGAGCCGAAGAAAGAGCTCGCGTTGTGCTGCAAAATATGGTCGATGAGGGCTATATTTCGGAAGAAGAGCGCCAACAAGCTCTTAAAATGAAAACAGGTGCGCTTGTCTCGGACAAAGTTGAGGGCGGAAAATATTTTGCCGATTGGGTGTATAGCGACGTTAATGCTTACATCGGCGAAAGAGAAAACGATATTTATGTGTACACCACGCTCAACCAATATATTCAAGAAACAGCTGACAAAGTTTTGACCCAAACCATTAAAGCCAACAAAAACAAAAATGTGACCCAAGGGGCTATCGTGGTGTTGGATAAGACCGGCGCAATCAAAGCCATGGTCGGCGGTGTGGATTATCACAAAAGTCAGTTTAACCGCGCCATAAACGCTTTGCGGCAACCGGGATCTTCGTTTAAGACATTTGTGTATCTTTGCGCCTTGGAAAACGGCTACAAACCCGAAGATAAAATCGGCGATTTTCCGATTTCTATCGGTGATTGGCAACCTGAAAACATTGATAAAAAATATCATGGTGAAGTCACCCTTACGGAAGCCTTGGCCAAATCATATAACTTGGCTACAATTAATTTGGCGCAATCGCTCTCCTCTTCCAGCATTATTAAAATTGCTAAAAAAGCCGGCATTACCACCCCTATTCAAAACAGTCCGTCTTTGGCCTTGGGTACATCCGAAGTCAAAGTCATTGACATGGCCGTGGCCTATTCTGCCATTGCCAACGGCGGCTTTGCTACCTGGCCTTATGCCATTAAAGAAATTTATTCCAGAGACGGTTACCAGCTCTATATGCGTGAGGTGACCGAGGCAGATAGAATTTTTGACGAAGATGCCGTGGAAGAAATGACTAAAATGTTGGAAGCCGTTGTTAACCACGGCACAGGACGAAAAGCCAGACTTCCCTTCTTTGCCGCCGGAAAAACCGGTACATCTCAAGACTACCGCGATGCTTGGTTTGTCGGCTTTACAGACAAATATATCGCTGCCGTATGGGTCGGAAATGATGATAATTCACCGATGAAAAATGTCGGCGGAAGTTCTCTCCCGGCAGAAATTTGGCGCAAAGTTATGTTGGCGGCGCACAGCCCGCAAGCCGATGAGTAAAAAGTGCAATAAAAATTGTGTTTGAACAATAAAAATAGTGCTTTTTTATTCGTTTTTATTATATATAATACGCTACAGATTTAATTGATTAAAATCTGCTCTTTTGCAGAAGATTTTTTATTGTTGAAAGTGAGTTATAAATGACACAAAAACCTGTTATGCTATTGATTTTGGACGGTTGGGGTTATCGCCGTCCGGTTACGCCAGATAATGCCATTGAAAACGGCAAAACGCCTAATTGGCACCACTATTTGGAAGAATATCCGCACAGCTTAATCGAAACTTACGGACTGGCCGTCGGTCTGCCCGAAGGCCAGATGGGCAACTCCGAAGTCGGTCACATGAATTTGGGTGCAGGTCGTGTCGTTATGCAAGATTTGCCGAGAATCGACCAAGCCATTAAAGACGGAAGTATTGCTAAAAATCCGGTGCTCAATGAATTAATCGATGATTTGCACAAAAATTCTAAAACCTGCCATGTGATGGGGTTGATGTCTCCGGGCGGGGTGCACTCCTCTATGGATCATATTGTGGCTTTGTGCAAAATCTTATCCGAAAAAGGCATTAAGGTTGATGTTCACGCCTTTTTGGACGGGCGCGATACACCTCCGGCTTCAGCTAAAGAATTTTTGGCTGAATTTGAAAAAGAAATCAGCTCGCTTAAAGGCGTTAAAATTGCTACAATCTCCGGACGCTTTTATGCCATGGACCGCGATAAACGTTGGGACAGAATTGAGGCGGCCTACAATGCAATAGCTTTGGCTGAGGGCAAGCATGCTCAAACCGTTGATGAGGCTATCACAAACTCTTATAACGAAAAAGTTACCGATGAATTTGTTTTGCCTTGCGTTATCGGCGACTACAAAGGATTTGTTGACGGCGATGCCGTTTTGATGTGCAACTTCAGAGCCGACAGAGCCCGCGAAATTCTTTATGCTTTGGCTGACAAAGAATTTAGTGGTTTTGAACGCAAAAAAACCTTTAAGCTCTCAATGGCTGTCGGTATGACCGAATATTCGGTTGACCATAACCGCTTTATGAAAACTATGTTTGGTCCGGAAGCTCTTAAAAATATTTTCGGTGAAGTTATTTCAGAACACGGTTTAACTCAGCTGCGTATTGCCGAAACCGAAAAATATGCTCACGTTACCTTCTTCTTTAACGGCGGTGAAGAAAAAGAATTCAAAGGCGAGAGCCGTATTCTTATTCCGAGTCCGAAAGTTGCAACTTATGACCTCAAGCCGGAAATGAGTGTTTATGAAGTTACCGATAATTTGGTTGATGCTATCGAAAACAAAAAATTCGACGTCATCATCTGCAACTTTGCAAACGGCGATATGG
>CALXOP010000074.1 GCA_944390035.1 uncultured Alphaproteobacteria bacterium
TGCATAACGTCTGCTAAGTGGCTGATGTCTAATTTTTTGACCGTTAATGTTTTTTTGTTCATTGTGTTCCTCTGCTTTGACTTCTCTTTAACATAAAAAAAAGATTTGAGAAAAACTCAAACCTTGCGACTAACTTAACCTGTACTTCACGGATAAGTCATCGTCGCAATAAAAGTCTGCGCAAACGCAATGATGTCAAATTAAAATTGGTCATTTAGCTGTACTCTGTTTGAAAACTGGTTATGATATTACCGATTTATTCTTATTTGTAAAGGATTTTTTGCAACTATGGACAAAATTTGTTTTCTTCCGGCCTAAAAAGAAAGCATAATTGCTAAATTTGATTTGCAAACTTGCGTTTTTTTATATATTTTGTTGCTAAGCAAAATGGTAAAAAAATTTATTGATAGAAAGGATTAAAAGAAAATGGATGTTATCTTGACCGGAGACAGACCTACCGGAAGATTGCACTTGGGACACTATGTCGGCTCGCTGAAACGTCGGGTAGAAATGCAAAACAGCGGAAAATATCATAATATTTATGTGATGATTGCCGACGCTCAAGCCTTAACCGATAATGCCGACGATATTAACAAAGTTCGCAACAATATCTCGGAAGTGGCTTTGGATTATATGGCTTGCGGATTAGATCCCAAAAAGACAACCATCTTCATCCAATCGCAAATTCCCGAACTTTGTGAATTGTCTTTTTATTATATGAATCTGGTGACCGTTTCCAGATTGCAAAGAAACCCTACCGTTAAAAACGAAATTCAACTCAGAGGCTTTAAGCAAAGTATTCCGGTCGGATTTTTCACTTACCCTATCAGCCAAGCATCTGATATTACCGCTTTTAAGGCAAACCTTATTCCGGTCGGAGAAGACCAACTGCCAATGATTGAACAAGCGCGCGAAATCGTACGCTCATTTAATACCTTGTATAAAAAAGTGTTGGTTGAGCCCACCGCGGTTTTGCCCGAAAACAGTTATTGCTCTCGTTTGCCGGGGCTGGACGGCGCGGCCAAAATGAGCAAATCTTTAGGAAACTGCATTTATTTGGCTGACAGTGCCAACGATATTAAGAAAAAAGTTCAAAGTATGTTTACCGACCCGACGCATTTACATGTAGAAGATCCGGGACATATTGAAAACAATCCGGTATTTACCTATTTGGATGCTTTTTGCAGAGATGAACATTTTCAAGCCTTTTTGCCGGCTTATCAAAATTTGGACGAGCTCAAAGCGCATTACCAAAGAGGCGGGCTGGGAGACGGAACAGTTAAAAAGTTCTTGAACGAAATTTTGCAAAACGAGCTTAAACCTATTCGTGAAAGAAGAGAGGAATTAGCCAAAGATATTGGTGAGATTTTTGCTCAACTCAAAAAGGGTAGCGAAAATGCTCGTAAAGTTGCCGCTCAGACCTTACACGAAGTTAAGGGAGCAATGGGCATTGACTATTTTGGTGATAGTTCTTTGCTCTAACGGCATTCTGTTTGCTACAACATATCCCTTTTGGCTTACGGGTCAAAAGGGATTTGTTTTTATAATTTAGGCTATTTGCTGTGATTACGTAATTGTTTAATTTTTAACATAATACCGGAAAGAGGTGTTCTTTTCCGGTGTGTTGGTTCTGTTTTATTCTCAAACCAATGGCCTTCCAGTGCGGTTAAAAGCTCCGGTGCCGAGGTTATTGTGATTTGTTGTTGGGCTTTTGCGAGTTCCAGTTTTATGGGAATAAGCTCCATGCCGTTTTGCTGAACATGCGGCGCGTCGGCAATTTCTTGATAGCCGCATTGTTGCCAACGGGGCAAGAGCTCTTTTTTGCACATTCCATAAACTTGACGATACCCCTTTTCGGCAGCATAGCGCATTCCATAGAGCATAATATCTTCGGACACTCCCGTTTTGCGGAAATTTTTGGTTACCGCCATACGCTCAAATTTTACAAAATCAGAAAAAAAACGGATACGCATTGTGCCTATCGGCAAAATGCGATGGCGCTTTTGGATATAAGCCACAACATGCGCCGCGCAATGGTCATTGCCGTCGAATTCTTGCAGGCTCGGAATTTGTTGTTCTTTTACAAAGACTTGTTTGCGTACAGCCATGGCGCCTTGGTAAAGTTCTTCCGAGGTTGCCAATTCTACTTTTATGTCTTTTTTATCATACATAACTCATTATTAGATTGACCGAATCTAAATTAGAATATACTAATTTTAGTATAAGGTTATATATTTTGGGGATTAACTAAACGAGATTTTAAAAAATGAGCATTAAAAGCGACGTCTCTCTAATTCGCGGATTACTTTATCTGCATGAAGTTATTGCGCATAAAACCATCAATAAAGCTGCTGAGGCCAATGGGATTAAGCCTTCCAACTTAAGTGTGCTCATTACGGAGTTGGAAAACCAAGTCAACGCCAAGCTGCTTATTCGGACGCCGCAAGGCTGTCTTCCTACGGCCATGGGCAAAGTATTTTGTAATTTGGCGGGAGAGTTGCAAAACTTTATTTTTGAAATCAGAGAAAGCTCTGTTGCGGCTCATGCTCAGCCTTCGGTATTGCATGTGTTTGTGGCACCAAATCTTGATTTTTGCGATTGTTCCGAATTTGAACAGAAATTTCCCGAAATTAGGCTGGAGCCGGTGCCCAAGCAACAGGATGCCGATTTTCTCATCTTAAACACACCGCCCAAAGAAACAAATCTCTCTTATTCCGAATTTAATATCGGCTCAAACATTAAGCAAAAAATTTGGTTGTGTTGTAGGGACAGCAAAGCTGAGACTTTGCGCTTTTTTGATTTTATTGTGGCGAAGTTACTTCCAATATATGCTCAATCAATGCCTTTATCTTCGGAAGATTCTGACTCTCCTTGTGCGAAATAATCCAAAACGGGTGTGAGAGCTCCAGATTGGGTTGAGATAAATGAATCAGTCCGCTTTCTTGCTGTCCTATTCCTAACGGGTGCAAGCCAATCCCTACTCCGTCGCGCGTCATGCGCAATAACATGGCTGAAGAATTAGTGGTGGCCGCAATATGCTTCGTTCCGTCAATAAACTTTCTCCACTTGGGCCAGACGTCAACATAATTTACTCGATCACAAATGCGATGATTCTCTTGCAAATCTTTCAGGCTTTTCGGATAACCAAATTGTGACAAATATTCCATAGAGGCAAACAGCCCAAACTTGAGCTCATATTTAGAGACAATTTCGGAATCATCTAAATCCGGTTCATCATAGACAATGGCCATATCGGTTTCATGAATGCTGTCGGGGCTATCCAGAGAACAGATAATCTCGACTTGGACGTCGGGGTATTTCTGCAAGAACTCCGGCAAAAAGGATGATAAGTATCCCGTGCCCAAACCTTCACTGGTCCAAAGACGAATTTTTCCGGCAACCAGTTTATCAGACACGACAAAATTTTTTACCTTATAAATGGCTTTGTCTAAGTCACACGCCAGCTTAAAGACTTCTCTGCCGTTTTGGGTCAGACGAACGCCGCTGTGCGTTCTTTCCAGTACCTGACATTTTAGGCGTTCCTCAAAATTTTTCAGCGATTTTGAGAGGTTTGATTGTTTCATGGCATTGGCCTGTGCCGTGCCGCTGATGGTTCCGCTTTTAGCGGTTTCTAAAAAACTTAAGATGTCTCTGGCCCAAATGGATTTGTCCTTTATCCCCATTTTATATAAACCTTATATGAAATTAGTTTCTTTACAAACCTTAAAATATGAAACAGATAATACAGTAGAAATTTTAATTATACAACCCAAGATTATAGGACTACACAATGAGTATTAAAAATAATGCCAAAATTGCCGACACAAACTCTCAAACATACTGCACACTGGTTCATGGCATATACAGCCAATTTAAGGGCTTATACGGTCTTTTGACCCAGTATGATATGAAGAAAAGCCGTTTCTACCTTATGTTGGCCTATTTGGCGTTTGAAAAAGAGATTGAACAAGAATTAAAAGAATCTACAAAAATCAATTATTAAAATATTTCAGCAGGAGGGTCAGTTGCTCATCAATATAGTCTAGCAGTTTGTCATCTGTTTTTTTGAGTTTTTCGATGACCTGATTCTCTTTGCCCAGACGAGATAAACTTTTGGTTTGTTGAACATCGTTAGCCAACATCTCGTCTATACTGACCTTAAAGATTTGCGATATTCGACATAGCATAAATAAATCCGGAACGACGACGCCTCGCTCCAGATTTGAAATTGTGCGCCAACTCACATCGCAAGCTGCCGATAAATCTTCCTGCGTCATGCCGGAGGATTCTCGTAGGGCTCTGACTTTGGCGCCCAGATATTTCTTTGAATTTTCTTTCATATTATGCTTATACCTTGAAATATATTGTTTATCCACGAACGATATTTCATAAAGTTTCAATTAAGTAACAATATAATTCATATTCCACGCTTTGAAAGAGCTTGGGCTGAAATATGGTGAAAATGATGGGAAATCCGCTATTGGGCAGAAGGATTTAAGGCTGACACAATTTCACTTAAATGCACAAGTTTAAGGTGCTTATCGGCTAGTGTCGGCAGCCAATGTCTGAGAGCTTCAAAAGTTTGAGATTTCGGATGGCCGATGGCTATGGCATAGCCGTTTTTGCGGGCAATGTTTTCGGTCCGGGCTAATTGATTGAGAATATATTGCAGCTCGTTTTTATTATCTAAGAAGATATTGCGTGAGGCATAGTCAACATCGTATTTGTGCGCCACAAAATTACCCACCGAATGAGGTGTGGTTTTCGAATCCAAAAAGAATAAGTTTCTTGCTTTGAGTTCTTTCATTATCTCTGACATGCGGGCCTCGTCTTCCGTCAGGAGACTGCCCATGTGGTTGTTGATGCCTTTGATGGAGGTAAAGCGATCTAACATTTTTTGAAATTGCCGGCGTACTTCGCTTGGCGTCATCTCAACCGTTAGAATATCCGCACTGAAATTAATGTTGGATTTGGGCTGCATCGGCACATGCAACATGATTTCGTGTCCGGCATTCTGAGAATCGGAAATTTGTTTTTCCAATCTTTTGGGATAGGTTAAAAATGAGGCTGTCAACGGAGCGTGCAAAGAAATAATATCTTGCGTTCGACGATAATTATCACCCATGTCATCTATCACAATGGCAATGACCGGTTGTTTGCCAAAATAAGGCGGCTTGGAAGAAATTTGAATATTCATTTTGCTGATTTTCGGGTGATGCGGCGTCTGCATAATGACATCATGCGGCAGTTCTTCTTCATAGCGGGAATAATCTTCTTCAGCGGCGGAAAATTGTTGGGCCTTAGGAAGTGTCGATAATAAACGCTCATCCGGAATTTGGGTCGGGAAAGCCGTTCCTTGTGCAATTTCGTCGGCTATGACATATTGCGCTTCAATAGGCTCTTCCGTCTGCAAGGCTTGGTGAATATAGTCTTCATCTCGTTGGCGGCGCAACCACTCGGTCTCAAATTCTATGCTTGTCTCTATTTTTTGTGAGGGATAGCTGACCTCTATGATATTTTCAGCCGCATCTTGCGGAAAATTATCTTGTAGATTGAGTCGATAGACATGTTGGTTCAGCAAAATGCCCAGTAATAATACAAAAACCCCGCAAGTAATCACTCTTCTCATTAAGGTAAAATATTTTCGTAAAAATGTTCCGCACTTTTTACGATAATAACGAAAAGAAAGGGATGGCTTGCGGGATTGGGTCAAGACTAGTCTCTCTTACGCAAAGTTGGGAAAGCAATTACATCTCTGATGGTGGCCGCACCGGTCAACAAGATGGCCAAGCGGTCAATGCCCATTCCCATACCACCGGTCGGAGGAAAGCCGTTTTCCAATGCGGTGATGAAATCTTCATCTAACATTTGAGCTTCATCATCACCGGCTTCACGGTCCGCACATTGGGCCTCAAAACGGGCTCTTTGTTCAAGCGGATTAGACAACTCGGAATAAGCACAGCCCATTTCCATACCGGCAATATAAGCATCAAAATGCTCAACCAAACGCGGATTGCTGCGATGTGTCTTGGCCAGAGGCGAAATATCACGCGGCATATCCATTACCAGTGTCGGTTGGATTAGATGTGTTTCAACCTTGGCATCAAAAACTTCGGAAATAACCTTGCCCCAAGAAATGCAACAGGACGCATCAACACCGACGGACTGAGCCAAAGCTTTGGCTTCATCTAAGGTGTTGGCTTGCATAAAGTCGGCACCGGTATATTCTTTGACCAGGTCAATCATAGACTTTTTGGCCCAAGGCTTACTTAAATCTATTTCATGTTCACCAACGGTAATAACACTGGTTTTCAAGACTTCTTTAGCCACATAAGCAATCAGGTCCGGAATCAATTTGGCCATGTCGTTATAGTCGGCATAGGCCTGATAGGCTTCGAGTGACGTAAACTCCGGATTGTGGCTCTTATCAATGCCTTCGTTGCGGAAATTACGACCGATTTCAAACACACGGTCAAAACCGCCGACAACCAATCTCTTCAAGTAGAGCTCCGGGGCAATACGCAAATACAAATCCATATCCAAAGAATTGTGGTGGGTGATAAAGGGTTTGGCATTGGCACCGCCCATAATCGGGTGGAGCATCGGGGTCTCAACCTCCAAGAAACCATGTTCCTCAAAATAGTGACGAACAGCCGAAGTAATCTTACAGCGTTTTTCAAAAATTTCACGGCTGTCATCGTTCATAATAAAATCGACATAGCGTTGACGATAGCGTGCATCAACATCGGTCAGGCCATGGAATTTTTCGGGCAACGGCTGTAAAGACTTGGCAATAATATCAAACTTTTCAGCTGCAATTGACAATTCTCCTCTGGGGGTACGACGAATATATCCGCTAATACCTACAATATCCCCGACATCCAAGTTTTTCAGACGGGCCAAATCAGCTTCGGGCAAATGATTTTTGTGACAAAAGGCTTGAATTTTACCACTTTTGTCTTTGACATCGATAAACATACCGCTATTGCGTACAGCCATGGCACGACCGGCTATTGTTACGCGGTCAGTGGTATCAACGCCTGCTTCCAAATCTTTGTATTTTTCTTGCAAATCCGCAGCATAGGCATTGGGCTCAAAGCGATATGGATACGGGTTATAACCGTTTTCTTCCAACGCTCTCAGCTTGGCTAAGCGGGATTCACGATGGATATTGTTTTCTTCACTCATTTTAGTTCTTCCATTTGTTATATTTTATCTGGCAAGAACTATATACATAACTATTCACTTTTTCAATAAAAATTTGTGCTTTTGTCTGGACATTCGGTTACAAAAACACTATAATCTTATTGAATAAACGGAGAAAAAGATGAAAAAAGAGGAAAATAAATTTGCCCCTGAGGGGTGGCGTATGTTGTTGGATAAATCTTCTGATGCTCTCAAACGCGCATGGAAGTTTGCCAATGAATTTAATCTACTTGATAAAATTAAAAATGTTAAGGTTCCGAGCGCATTGAAAATCGGCGGCTTGGCACTCTTACTCAGCAGCAAAAGTTTAAATGCCAAAGCAGACGATACCGCCGGTTCCGTTAAAGATGCTAAAATCGATAATACCGAATTGTCGGCTTCTCATGCTTCGGCCGCACACAAGGGTAAAACCGCCACATTTAAGTCAGTCTTTCGTGCTTATCCAGGTAAGTATTATAACGAAGTCTGCAACGGTTCCCCTTGTTGGTTGGCCTCTACTTATGAAACAAACGGTGCCGGAATTGGCAAAAATCCCAGTTCCATTGCAATGTGGAACGATAGAGGCAATTATCGCGGCTTGAACCAGATCAGTCCGGCTCATGCGCAAAAGTTTTTGAAATGGCTGGACGGTCAAGCTCAGTTTAGCAGTGTTTATACCGAGCTCAAAAAAGGCGGCGTCGGTAAAGCTAATTGGCAAAAAACCGCCAAAGATCATGAGCACCTGATGACTGAAGCCTTTGAGTGGTATATGGTAGAAGTCTATAACGCGGATAACTTTAAGTTTATTCAAGATCAAATTAACAAAGCTAGACTCAAAGTCAGCGTGAGAAAGTTGCATCCGGTCATTCTTTCGGCCATGCACCAAATTATGGTGGAACGTCCGGCCGCAAGAACTGCCATTGCCAACAAGATTATTCGTTTTACCGAAAATCATAACGGGGATGAGCAAAAATTAAACTCTGAAGAATTTTTAAAAACTTTGATTTCTAATAAGTCGATCCAAAACAGAGCTATTGATTTGTTCCGAGATACCTCAATTCAATGGAAAACGGCACAATTTGATTCTCTCTTGTCTAAGGTAAAACCTGAGCATGACGATATGAAAACTTGGTTTAATCTGCAACAAGAGGCACAGAAAAAGCTGGAAAAAGAAACTCAGACCAAACGCAAATTGGCGCAAGGGGTAAAAAAAGCAAAAGACGCTTCGCGACAGAACTTGCTTAACCTTGCTCAACCTGCTCCAATAGGGCCGTTGCCCACTCAGATTACTACAGAATTAAAACTTGCCCGCGCACAAGTGTCTGCCAAGAGTGCTCCAAGTCGCAAAGCCGTCAAACCTCTGCCGGCCAGAAAAGATGTGATTGATAATCGCCTCTTAAAATCTAAGAAAGACAAAGAGAGGGCATAATCTCCTTGACTTTTCAAAAGAACTAAAGTAGAACAAATTATAACGATTTGTTCTATTTTTGTATGAGGCAAAGATGTTGACCGAAAAGCAATATAAACTTTTGATGTTTATTAACAAAACTTTGAAGGAAACCGGCTGTTCCCCTTCTTTTGAGGAAATGAAAAACGCAGTCGGTTTAAAGTCAAAATCCGGTATTCACGCACTGATTGCGGCTCTGGAAGAGCGCAATTTTATTAAAAAACTCCCGCATAAAGCCAGAGCTTTGGAAGTGGTTCGTTTGCCAAAATTTAAGCCCAGTGCAATCATTGAGGAAGAAAAGAAACGCGAAATTGCTTTGCAAAACAGCGCCGCACAAATTCCGCTTTACGGCAAAATTGCTGCCGGTACGCCGATTGAAGCGATTGCCAACGAAACGGAGACTATCGCCGTTCCCTTTGATATGGTGGAAAGAGGGATGTACTATGCCCTCACCATTGAAGGAGATTCGATGATTGAGGCCGGAATTTTAGATGGCGATACCGTCATCATCAAAAAAGCTGATACGGCCAATAACGGTGAAATTGCCGTGGCGCTTGTGGATAATCAAGAAGCGACACTGAAAGTTATTAAACGCGACCAAAACGATATTTTACTTATTCCGTGCAATAAAGACTATGAGACCAGACGTCTTCCGGCAAACAGAGTTAAGATTCAAGGTGTTTTGAGCGGTTTACTAAGGCAGTATCATTAGCGTAAAAAAACGCCTCAGCACGAGGCGTTTTTTTGTTTTGAGGTTAATTTTCTAAATCAAGCCCATTTTTTGAGCCATGATAAGTGCTTGTGTGCGATTGGTGGCACCAACTGAGCGGAGCAATGCATTAATGTGCAATTTGACCGTTGCCTCTGACACGCCGATTTCATAAGCAATTTGCTTGTTAGACATTCCTTGGGCGACAAAGCCCAAAACCTGTAACTGGCGAGGGGTAAGATTTTTGCCGTTGGCAACGGGGGCCGTGGCACTGTTTCTTTCCGAACCGGATAACGCCGGGTTAGGCTCCAACACCGATGGCGGAAGATAAGTTCCCCCATCTAAAACCAGCTGTAGGGCACTTGCCAAAATTTTCGGTTCAGAGCGTTTGGGAATATAGCCGCTGGCGCCGGCTTCCAAAGATTTGCGAATATCACGAGGATTTTCGGAGGCAGAAATGATAACATAGCGTGCGCCGCCTGCGTGCTGACGGATGGCGGCAAGCCCCTCCTCCCAGCTCATGTCCGGCATATCTAAGTCCACAATTATCAAATCCAGCTTTTTCTCATCGGATAAAATCTTGAGGGCTTGAGAAAAACTTCCGGCCTGAAAAACAACCGAATCTGATTTGAGTTTTTCGAGCTGCATGCTCAGCCCGTCACGAAACAGTGCATGGTCGTCAGCAATGAGAACTTTCATCAATTTTCTCCCCCTGTAGATGTTTGGATTATATCTATACTAAAAGTTTTAATTTTACATTAAACAATCGTTTTAATATAGATAATCCGAATCAAGCGATTTTACAAGGGAAAAAATAAAGCAAATTTTTAGGCCTCTTTTTTACTCTCGGGCAAGGTCAGATATTCAACCCCGGCTTCTTTAAACATTTGCTCCGAATAGACTAACTTGTCGCGCCAGGTGTTTTGCGGGGTATTGGCATCAATTTTTACCTCGTGGGTGACCACCATTTTGATTCCGGACTGAATAATGGCTCTGGCGCAATCCGTGCAAGGCGCGTGTGTGGCATACATCACGCAGCCCTTTAGGGAGGTTCCGGTGAGGCAAGCATTATAAATGGCATTGCGTTCGGCGTGCTCAAAAAAGTCATATTTGGTCGGGCGTTCCATCCGTTCGGGAATATTATCGTCAACCCCTCGTACCAGCCCATTATAGCCGGTGGCTCTGATTTCTCGGTCCGGACCGACAACAATTGCTCCGGTTTTGGTGGAGGGATCCTTGGACCAAGTTGCCACAAGCTCTGCTACTTCCATAAAGCGTTTATGCCATTTTTCAGAAAACATATCTTTGCTCCTTTTTTTTTGAAATATTTTAGCGACTTTCTCTGAACTTACAAGTAAAAACTATTTGTTATAAAACTTATGGTTTTTGTTAAACTTTGCTTGACATTCTTGTAAAAATGAATGATTTTATACCCAGTTCATTTTATAAATTAATTAGGAGAAAAAAATGAGTGCTATTGTTGATATTCATGCCAGAGAAATCTTAGATTCTCGCGGAACTCCGACTGTTGAAGCAGACGTTGTTTTGCAAAGCGGTGCTTTTGGTCGTGCAGCTGTTCCGTCAGGTGCTTCTACCGGTGCTCACGAAGCTGTTGAACTTCGTGACGGCGACAAAAAACGTTTTGGCGGTAAAGGTGTTGAAAAAGCTGTTAACAACGTTAATGAAGAAATCTATGATGCTTTGGCCGGTTTGGATGCCGAAGATCAAATTGCTATCGACCAAGCTATGATTGACTTGGACGGTACCGAAAATAAAGGTCGTTTGGGTGCAAATGCTATTTTGGCTGTTTCTTTGGCTGTTGCCAAAGCTCAAGCTGAAGAAGCCGGACTTCCTTTGTATCGTTACCTCGGCGGTACCATGGCTCGCACTCTGCCGGTTCCGATGATGAACATCTTGAACGGCGGTAAACACGCTGACAACCCGATTGATATTCAAGAATTCATGATTATGCCGGTTTCTGCTTCTTCTATTCGCGAAGCTATCCGCATGGGTTCTGAAATCTTCCAAACTTTGAAGAAAAACCTTAAAGCTGCCGGTCACAACACCAACGTTGGTGATGAAGGCGGTTTTGCTCCGAATTTGAAATCTGCCGAAGAGGCTTTGACTTTCATTGTCAGCGCTATTAAAGATGCCGGATACAAACCTGGTGAAGATGTTGTTTTGGCTATTGATGCCGCTTCTTCCGAATTCTATGAAAACGGTAAGTATGAAATGAAAGGTGAAGGCAAATCTTACACCAATGCACAAATGGTTGAATTCTACAAAGATTTGTGCAATCGTTTCCCGATTTTCTCTATCGAAGACGGTATGTCTGAAGATGACTGGGAAGGTTGGAAAATGCTGACCGAAGCTTTGGGTGACAGAATCCAACTCGTCGGCGATGACTTGTTTGTTACCAACCCGAAACGTTTGGCTATGGGTATTGAAAAAGGCGTTGCTAACTCAATCCTCGTTAAAGTTAACCAAATCGGTTCTTTGACCGAAACAATGCGCGCTGTTGACTTGGCTCAACGCAACAAATACACCGCCGTTTTGTCTCACCGCTCCGGCGAAACAGAAGATACCACGATTGCTGATATTGCTGTTGCTACCAACTGCGGTCAAATCAAAACCGGTTCTATGTCTCGTACCGACCGTATGGCTAAATACAATCAACTGATTCGTATTGAAGAAGAATTGGGCGATATGGCTGTTTATGCCGGTAAGAGCATTTTGAAATGCTGCGGTAAAGAAGGCTGCTGCTGCAAAAAAGCATGCTAGTCTGTTACAGATTTAGCTAAAAATGCACACTCCTCTGAAAAAGTTCTTTTCAGAGGAGTTTTTTTTGCTAATCTGAAGTCTGAACAAGGAGGAAAATATGCTGATTAAAATTTTAGGTTCCGGCTCGGCTTATGGGACGCCAATGTGCTTTAATAACTGGGGGGATATTGTCCATAAAGAAGATCCTCATAACCTGAGGAGCCGTTTTTCAATTTATTTGGAAGATGATGGGCACAAAATGCTCATTGATATGGGGCCGGAATTTCGGCTGCAGACAATTCAAAACAATATCTCGGACATAGATGGCGTCTTTCTCACCCATGGGCATTATGACCACATTGCCGGCGTGCCGGAACTCTTCAGAGCGGCGGCATTGCTTGACAAACAGCTCAATATTTATGCCTCTGAAGAAACTTTGCAAGAAGTTAAAAACTGCTACGCTTATATGTTTGGAAGTTTTCATGAAGCCGGAAAGGAAAAAATTGTTTGGAATACTATTTCAACCGGCATAAACAGAATAGAAGGAATGGATTGGTTATGCATGGAATTTCCGCACCACCATCTGCATAGTTCAGGCTTTAGATATAAAGACATGGCTCTCATTACCGATTATGAAGCTATTCCTGAACAAAATATTCCTCTCCTCCAAAACCTCAAGCTTTTGATTATTGAATGCAATAATGGTTTGCAACAAGTTCAAAACGGGCATAGCAATTGGTATCTTATTAAAAGTTATTTAGAACGCATTAACCCGCAAAAGGTCATTTTAACTCACCTTTCGCCTAAGGTTGATATTGAGATTTTAGGTAAAGAATTGCCCAACAACGTAACACTCGCCTATGATGGTATGGTGATTGAGGCGTAATTAATAAAATTGTGATATTTTTTCTTAGATAGTTTCCATATTTATTATCGAAAAGAGCATTGGAAAACCAATGCTCTTTTATGTGTATTTTAGTGCAATGAATCTTCACTACAAAATTCTAAATATCCCATTCCGTTTCTTCCTCCTTCACAGCATGTACTACATTGAATACTATTTATTGATGAAATCACATAAGGCTTTGAACATTTAGAATTATGTTCTGTAATTTCAGCTTTTATTCTACGGGAGTATGTAGTACATGTCTCATTCATCATTATAAATCCAATCTCGTTCCATGATATATAGGCTCTGCATGTGCTTTTATTTATAGCTTTTTTCATTTTATCATTTATACCTTTATAAAATGCATATTTAGATGCACAATCATACGCAGCAATGCAAGAATTACCAGACATCTTATATCCTGAGTTACAACTCCAAGAGCTAATCTTTGAAGAACAATCTGAAAAATAAGAACATGTTGCATTAGAGGGACAAGAGCTAATTACCGCTGTTCTGTTATGACAGTTATCAGAATATGCAATTTCACACTTAGATTGGCAGTCACCATAATACTGTTTACATCCATAGGGAGTGGAAACAGCCGTTCGATTTCGGCAATTATCAGCATAAGCTTTTTGACATTTTGAAGAACAATCCGAAAAATAAGTTTCACATCCATAAGGCGTTTGTACTGATGTTCTGTTACGGCAGTTATCTGCATAAGCTTTTTGACAAACGTTATTGCAAGGGGATGCATAATACGTTTCACATCCATAGGGAGTTGCTACACCGCTTGGGCAGGTACAAGTTGCATAATGAGTACCACTATCATCCGTGCAAGAATTTCCCTTTATCTGAGGAGAATTACATGTTGCATAAGGATAAGTTGTGGTATCACAATAGCAACGATATTTTCCTCCACAACTATCAGAACTGAGTTTTTTAGGACTTGCACAGGTTGAAGATGTATATTTATAAGTTGCATCGCAACATTTGTCATATATTTTATCATTATAAGGACAAGCTTTATTAAACATTCCTGATGCACAGGAAGTTACCGTATAGCCTAAATTTTTACAAGTTTCACCGGTTGGGTCTGAAAAGTCATTATTCTTGGCATCATCATTACCAAAATCCGCTCCTTGGTCGCCAACAATAAAGTGTACCCCTGCTGTCTGAAAAGTTGGGCGATTGGGCAGGCTTAAGTCAAAACCTGCCCGTGACAAAGGTTCAAAGGTTTGGTTTAGACTGGTTCTTACGAAGTGCGTGTATTGTGGACTTGCACCTTGCAAGTTGGTTGACACGTTGTTTTCAC
>CALXOP010000075.1 GCA_944390035.1 uncultured Alphaproteobacteria bacterium
CACAAAGAAAAATGCTATTATTAAAGAAGATAAAAATGGTGCAATCATGCAAAATTCAATTTTTTTAGATTTCTATTTTCAACCTAAAGCGGTGTGTGTCTATAGTGTCAACCGCCCGTTCCTGTTGGGGAACGGGAGCTTGAACCCTATGGATTAACAGCTTTCAGGTGGATTATGCAGAATGGTAAATTTGATATTATTAACGGAAAAACAAAACCTCTCTTTTTAAGATATTGTATCCCTAATGTGTTGGGTATTTTAGCGCTGTCTTCGGCACAGCTGATTGATGCTTTCTTTATTGGTAACTATGCCGGAGCTCAGGCCTTAGCCGCAATTAATATTGTCTTGCCGGTGTTCTCACTCCTGATGGGGTTGGGCATTATGTTGTGCACGGGCGGAAGTGTCATTTGCGCCAAGTTTATTGGGGAGAAAAATTATCGCAATGCGTCTTATATTTTCAGCAAAGTCATCTTTTGCAATATAATCTTGTGCCTCATTGTCACCACCATGGGTGTGCTGATGCCGCACCAAATTGTGGAGTTTTTGGGTGCCAATGAGGAGTTGCGTCCGCTCTCAGCCGACTATTTGCAGTATGTGGCAATTTTCTTTACCTTTTTCTTAGGGTCGTATTGCTTATCTGTTTTTGCCCGCGTTGAGCAAAGACCGATTTTGGCCTTTGGCGCGATTTTGTTTGGAACTTGCGTGAACATCTTTTTGGATTGGCTGTTCATCTTTGAGTTTCACTTAGGTGTTATCGGCGCTGCCGTTGCCACGGGCATTTCGCAAGCAACCACGTTTTTCATTATCTTCACGCACTTTTTCTCCAAACATTCTGGCTTGCGTTTATATTTCCGCGGCCTCGGACATTGGGGCGACTTGATAAAAGCCTGCTATAACGGTGTCTCTGAATTGGTTGATGAATTTTCAATCGGCATCACCACATTTATTTTTAACCTGATAATGATAAAACATATGGGTACGGTTGGCGTTGCCGCTTACACGGTCATTAACTATGCTTTGCTGTTTGGAACACTGATTGCTTACGGTATCGGAGATTCGATAGTTCCGCTGATTAGTACCAACTACGGCGCCAAAAAATCTTCGCGCATTGCCGGCTTTTTGAAGCTATCACTCATGAGCGGGGCCGGATTAGGCTTAGTATTGTTTGCAAGTTTACTCTTTGCGCCGGAAATTGTGGTCAACTTCTTCTTGGGCGAGCAAGAATATGCCACTAAAAAATTGGCGTTAGAGTTTATTGATTTGTTAAAATGGGCATTCCTGTTTAGTTCGGTAAGTATCATCTTGTCGGCCTACTTTACGGCTATAGAGCGCCCGCTGGAGTCCGCACTGGTGGCTTTGTCGCGCAGTCTGGTCTTCCCGATATTGTTCTTAACGCTTATGCCGAAAATATTTGATATGGAAGGCGTCTTTATCAGTATTCCGATGGCCGAATTGGCAACCGTACTCATTGCCTTAACCTTGCTCAGACGAAATGAGCCCAAGGATTTGGTCGCGGCATAAACAATCAAACACCAAAATAAAAGGGTGTGGTTATTACAATCACACCCTTTCTTTTAGTGAGAGGCTTTCAGCATGGTTCTGACTTGCAGTAAAGTCTTTTCCAAATCGGCCTCATGAACACCGTTGGCAATTTTTTTTGCTAAATAATACTTCAAAACAGCCAGCTCATTTGCATCCAAGGTTTCCGGCGTATTTTGCAATCTATAAAAGAGCTTATCAAAATCAAGCCAAGACACATTGTCACTATGAGCCAACGCCTCATAAAAAATTTCCACAATTTTAAGACGTTTCAAAATTTCATCAGAAGCCTTGCAGGGCACATCTTTCTTTTTGAAAGGTCTTAATTTCTCTTGCAGAAAGTATAAATACTCTCGCGCCTCTCCAAAGGAGAGCGTGCAAGGATTAAAATCAAACTTTTGAATAATTGTTTGAATTCTGTTCATTTCACACAAAAATTAAAGTTAAACAATAGTAATAAAATTGAGGGCATTTTATGCAAAAAGAGTAAAATGTCCAGATAAATTAACAACTTTTTTATAAAGCTATGATAAGAGGGATAAAAAATAAGGAGAAAGACATGAAACTATACATATTCCGTCACGGACAAACGGATGGCAATGTCAAAAACATTGTTCAAGGGGCAGGGGTTGATATTGAGTTAAACGCTGTTGGTCGTTCTCAAGCTGAGCAATTAGGCCAAACCCTCAAAGCCGAACATTTAGAGGCAATCTATTGCAGCTCAATGAAGCGCGCCAAAGAAACCGCCAAAATAGTCGCAACGGCTTGCAACGTTCCGGTCATTATTATGCAAGGCTTGGAAGAAGTTCATTTTGGCGAGGCCGAAGGCATGTTATCCGACGAGGCACACCAAAAATTTGCCGATGTTTTTGACATTATTCACGATTCCTCCAATCCGAATTGGATGAATGTCCATGTCCCCGGCGGAGAAAGTGTCAAACAATCACTTGACAGAATAAAACGAGTTTTGGAACATATTGTGATTGAGAGCCAAAGACGAGGATACCAAAAAATCGGTATTGCCACCCACGGTGCTCTTATGTTTAACCTCTATCAAGATAAGTTTGGCCAAGACCGCAAGTTTGATAATTGCGAATACTTTACACTTGAAAT
>CALXOP010000076.1 GCA_944390035.1 uncultured Alphaproteobacteria bacterium
GATAAGGCTCTTTGCATAAATTTAATATCCAAGTTACATCCTTTTGTTGATTAATATTTGAGAGTATGCTAACAAAAAAGAAAAAAGGAAAAGTTAACATGAGTGAAAGAATTGCAAAATTTATGGCGCGTTCGGGTGTTTGCTCCAGAAGAGAAGCCGAAGAATTTATTCGCCAACAACGCGTAACCGTTAACGGTGAAGTCGTTTGCTCTCCGGCATTTAATGTTGAGGGAACGGAAAAAATCTTGCTTGATGGTGAAAAATTGCCGGCGGTTGAGGGGACGCGTTTGTGGCTCTATTATAAACCAGTCGGCTTGCTGACCACGCATAAAGATACCTCCAATCGTCCGACGGTGTTTGATAATCTGCCGGCAGGTCTTCCCCGTGTTATTTCGGTCGGAAGATTGGATTTGAATTCGGAAGGCTTGCTGCTTCTGACCAATAATGGCGAATTATCCCGCAAATTAGAACTGCCACAAAATGGCTGGAGCCGCCGTTATAAAGTTAAGGTCCATGGAAAAGTCGATGTTAAAAAACTGGCAAAGTTAGAAGAAGGCGTAACCATTGACGGCATAAATTACGGACCGGTCAAAATTGTTTTGGAAAGCGAGCAGGGGAGCAATGCTTGGCTGAGCGTTACCTTAAACGAAGGCAAAAATCGCGAAATTCGTAAGTTGATGAAATCGATTCACTTGGAAGTGGCGCGCCTGATTCGCCTTTCTTACGGACCATTTCAGTTAGGAAACTTGAAAAAAGGCGAAGTCAGAGAAGTTTCGGGTAAAGTCCTCAAAGAGCAACTGGGGAGCAAATTTCAACTATGAGAATTATTGCCGGCTCTTATCGCGGGAAAAAACTTTTTTCACCGCAAAGTGATAGGGTTCGCCCCACGTCTGACCGAGCCAGAGAAGCCTTGTTTAATATCCTCAATGCAAAGCTCGCATTGCCGTGGAATGAGTATTGTTTATTGGATGTTTTTGCCGGCACTGGTGCTTTTGGTTTGGAGGCACTTTCACGAGGTTGTGGCTCAATCGGCTTGGTGGATATAGATACCAAAAGTCTGGAAAAAAATGTGGCTTTGTTTGCTAAAGAACAAGATAAAATCAAAATCTATCGCCAAAATGCGCTCGCTCTGCCTCAAGCCTCACAACAATATAATTTGCTGTTTATGGATGCGCCTTATAATAAAAACTTGAGTGCTCCGGCTCTTGTGAGCTTGGCCAAACAAAATTGGCTTGCCCCGCAAACACTATGCCTTATTGAAGTTGAAAAATCCGAAACTTTGGATATTCCGCCGCAGTATCAATTTTTGGAAGAGCGTGTTTACGGCTTAGCAAAAGTAATTTTCTTAACTTATCTGGGCAGCTAGGAGCTATTTGTTTTGCTCAGTAGCCTCACCGGGTGTGGTTTGAGCTTGGTTTTGTTTACTTTCCCAAACCGGAATATTCTCCACCAAAATTTGCTTGTTATTGAGCTTTATGGGCGTGGTGACGGTAAAATATTGGTCTGTCTGATTCTTCTTAAAGGATTTGTTGTTAAGCAAAATTTTGACCACAAACACCCCTTTGTCCTCTAACCAGCCGTTTTGGTTCATCTTTTCCAAAGTGTCGGTCAAGGCCATGGATGACGTGTTTAAGGTGACATCGGGCTCCAGGTGTTCATTAAAGAACAAATCGCCTTTGGCAACCATAACCAGCGGTTTCCAGTTGATGATGAGCTTTTTAATATCAATAAAGCCTTCTTGCTCAATCCAATTATATAAAGATTCACTAAAAATATTTTGCTCGTTAATTGCGCCGATAATGTTGGCATTAAGATAGATATGGTCAATGTGTTTGTTCATCGGCCAAGCAGTGTAATCGTCAATGTGAATATCCTTGAGCTCAAATAAGGTTTCCATAAACGGGGATTGATCATTAACCTGATGACCGTTGCCACGTTGCAAAGCAAATTTCAAACTGCCGATTTCGGCTAATTTGTCAATGGCAATATCGGCGGCTTGCAAGGTTGCATCTTGAATTTGATTTGATTTGGAGATGGTGAGCTCTCCCAGGCTATTTGGAACTTGCATATTCCATTGATGGGTGCCGATTTGCAGTGTTTGATTTTGGCTAAAGTGAAAGCGAATTTTACGGGTGTTAAAAATATTGGAGCTGACGGCAAATTCCGAGCATCCCCATTGCGTATAGTGATTGGGATCCAAAGAATAAATACGTAAATTTTCAATACGGAGCATTTGCCAAGGTGAAATATGGCTAAAACTTAAATTATCATAGGCAATGTCATATCCCATGGCGAGAAGAGAATTTTCAAATTTAAGAATTTCTTCTTTGATGACGGAAATAGCCTGATTGCGCTCCACACTCAGCCAAATAAAAGTCAGTGTCAGGGCAAAAGCCAAGACGCCGGCTCCGATGATGAAAAGAAAGCGTTGCAAAAAGTTTTCATAAGATTTTGCCAGATTTTTAATCATTATGGTTCCTTTACCAACAAGTGCGCAACGGCAGGATAGTTATGGATGGTTTCCATATTAAGTTCGCGGCATTTTTTTTCAATACGATTTTGCAGTTCTGCCATAAATTCTTTTTTATTGGCAATTTGCGGCATCGGTTCCATAAATTCAATAATCACTTTTCCTTTGTGACGAAGAAATGAATTTTTCTGCCAGAACAAGCCGGTATTAAGTGCAACCGGAATAACCGGAACATTGAGGTTTTGGGCAATGAATAACAAACCCGGTTTATAGCCCTTTATTGTTCCCGGTTGAACTCTGGTGCCTTCCGGAAAAATAATAATCGGACGACCTTTGGCAATGCGGTCTTTGGCTTGCTTTAAGAGGTTTTTCATGGCGGCACCGCCGGCAGAGCGGTCAACGGGAATCATCCCGTAAAAATGTTGCGCCCAACCAAACAAAGGAACATAAGTGAGCTCTTTTTTCAACACAAAGACCAACTTTTTGATATAAGCCGACAGAAAATACGTTTCCAATGCCGATTCATGCTTGCCGGCATAGAGAACGCCATCTTGGCGGATGAATTGTTTGCCTCTGATTTCAATTTCAATGCCGGCAATGTATTTGAGCATTACCAACAAAAAAGGAATAAAACCGTAATTCCACATAACCACGGTTATGTTGCGGTTGAAAAGCCCGATAATGGATGTTACCAAACACCCAAAGGCAAGCGTGGAATAGCAAATAATATTAAAAATCAAAGAACGTACATAAAGCATAATCAACCTCATTAAAAAGCATTAGCGCCAAACAAACGGCTTCTGAGCCAAACAATTAAAAACTTGTTGTATTCGGAGGCAATTAAGAAAAAACTGCCTTCATTTTTCCACCATTTGCTTGAAACATTTTCGGAATAGACCGGGTGGAGAATAATCTTCAAATTTTTATCCAAGGCTCTGAATTCCTGCTGACTGCGCAAAATATGGTAATTAGAAGTCACCAAGCGGATGGATGAAATGTGATTTTTTTTGATCCACTCCATGGCTTCAATCGCATTTTCCACCGTGTTGGAAGAGCGTTTGTCAAGCGTGACGTCGCTCTCATTTTGCAAGGCAATATCGCCACGTTTTTTCAAATCTTGCAGCGATGTTTTTTGTGCTACGCCGGAAATGAGAAGTTTGTTGCCAAGGCCTTGGTTGAGGAGTTTTACGGCCTCACTGATGCGGTTTTTGCCACCGGTTAAGACGATGATGGCATCGGTTTTACTGTCGGTGTCGGTTTTGAAATGATAGATGGTATAACTAAACCACAAAAAGCCGGCTCCCCAAACCAACACCAGAACTAAAAGCGCTATGAATATAAATTTCTTTTTCATCATCGTGATAATCTACATAAATTTTTCTAATGTTTTTTTAACGGTATAATAAGCGGTAATCATGGCAATGACCATGGAAAAAATCGGCAAGCTGAAGATAACGCTCCAATCAATGAGTGAAAGTCTGGCTTCGCTGATAATTCCGCCTTCAATTTGTTTGGCCAAATTGGCAATAATAAAGATTGTAGGAATTGCCAAAATCAATCCATAAATTCCGCCGATAAAGCCAAGCCAAGCCGTCCTTTTGGCATATTGCTGTGCAACGTAGGTATCTTTGGCTCCCATCAGGTGCAAAATCTCAATAATATATTTATGGAGTCCCAAACTGGTTTGGGTGCAATAAAAGATTGCGCCCGAGGTAATGAGCACCACCAAGATTAAGACGGTCAACGCCAAAAGTTTTAAGCCGTCGGCGAATTTAATGAGCTTGTTGAGCCAGAGCTTGTGGTTATCCAGAGAGGCAAGCGGGGCGGCTTGAGCCAATTCTTCTGCCCATTGCATAAAGTCAACTTCAGCGCCTTTTTTGAGCTTGACGTCAATCAAGCGGGGCATCGGCAAATCTTTGACATCTATCCCGTCGCCGAGCCAGGGTTGAATCAGTTTTTGGAGCTGTTCATCATTAAGCGGTGTGACTTTTTCAACCTCATTTTTAGCTTGCAAAAGTTCAATGGCTTTTTCTTGCTGGGCCAGAGTTTGGGCCTTTGCTTGCTCTTCATTGGTATCGTTAATCGGCATCACTTGCACGGTGAGCGAGCCTAAGATGCTGTTGTTCCAAGTGGCCAACATGGAGTTGATGGATAAAACGCCGGCTAAAGTTACCCCAAATAAAAAGACGGCAATAGAAATCATAATTTGCAAAAACAAATTGGAGCTGTCATCTTGCAAAGGGAGTTCTTTTTTTCTGGTTGTCATTGCTTTATAGACCATGAACACCTCCGGGATTAACCATGTCAATCGGGCGATAGATTCGCAAAGTTTTGTTTTGCAGGTGCAGACGAGGGTAAGCAAAATCAGTAATGAGCTTGTCGCTGTGTGTGGCAATAACAACGGTTGTGCCGAGCTTGTTGAGCTCAACAAAGAGCTTCATGAGCTTGGCGGCAATGTCATTATCAACGTTACCGGTCGGTTCGTCGGCAAGGAGCAGTTCCGGACGATTAATCACGGCTCTGGCAATGGCAACACGTTGTTTTTCACCGCCGGAAAGGGTAGAGGTCGGGGCATTGATATGTTTTTCGAGTTCTACCCATTGCAGCAATTCGGTTACCCGTTTTTTGACCTCTTTTTCATCCATGCCGCAGACGCGTAAAGGAAGGGCAACGTTGTCAAAGGCAGACAAGTGGTCAAGCAATCTGAAATCTTGAAATACAACGCCGATTTTACGTCTCAGCATGGCAAGAGCATCGCGGTTGGTAAAGTTGACGTTTTTACCAAAAACACTGACGATTCCGCGGCTGGGTTTTTGTGCCAAATACATCATGCTGAGTAGGGATGTTTTGCCGGCGCCGCTTTTCCCGGTTAAAAAGTGGAAAGAGCCTCTTTTGAGCGAGAGTTTAATATCACTCAAAACCTCAGCGCCTTGGCCATATCTGATACCGACATTTTGCATTTCGATAATGCTGTCCGGATAGTTGGAATTTTTCACTTCACATGCTCCTTTGACAATTTTCCCTAAGATACAGCAATATTCTATTTAATAAAACGATTTTTTTACTTTGATTAAACGGTTTTTCAGTTATAGTGTTTTTTAAGAGGTAAAAAATGCTTTTATATTGTCCGCAATGCAATACCGGCTATGAGATAGAGCCGAATTTGATTCCCGAAAAAGGAAAAAAAATGCGCTGTGCCAAATGTGGAAAAATTTGGCGGTGCACGAGAGAAGACTTGCAAGCCGAGCAAGTTCAGCCAAATGTTGAGCCTGAAGAAACACCGGCCCCTCAGGTGGAAGAAGAAACGCCAAAAACCGAAGACAATACTCCCCCTGAAAACGAATCGGCAGAACAAGCTCCGGCTCATACCGAAATGCAAGATATTTTTGCTCGACTTTCAACCCAGACCAAAGATTTGTTCCAGCAAGAACAGAATCGTCCGGCTTATGAAAAAATATGGGTGAAATTAAAACATACCATGGGATTGGACAGGCCCGGAACTCTCAAATATTATCTGTTATTGTTGGTTGCCATTGCGGCATTGGTTTTATTTGCTTTTCGCTATGAGATTGTTCGTGTATTGCCTGTGGCCGAAAAAGTTTATTCGGCAATCGGCGTCGAGTCTCGCGTGGTGGGCGAAGGACTCGAATTTCAAAATGTTATTCGCAATGAGTATGAAGAAGACTATGTGCGCAAATTGGAAATTAAAGGCTATATCGTTAACACCAATTTACAAAAGGTTGCAATGCCGCTGATTCATGTGGAAATTATGGATAAAGATACCAATTTGTTGCAAGCCATTGATGATGAGGCTCCGATTGCAGAACTGGATGCCGGAGAGAAACAAATGTTTCGAATAGTCATCACGCAACCGTCGGCTTTGTCCAAATATGTGTTGCTGACTTTTACGCCTAAGGAAAAATAAAAAAAGCCTCTGAAAAGAGGCTTTTTTTAAGGTTTATTCAGCGGCAGTTTCAGCCGGACCATCGGTGTTTTCCCAAGTTTCCCAGTGAATTTTTTCAGGCTTGTATCTGTCTTGCGGTTGCTTTGGGGCTTCTAAGGGATAGCCCATCGGTACAATGGCAAAAGGTCTGATGTTATCGGGTAAGTGCAAATGCTCTTTTAAGGCATCAACCACCTTTTGCATCGGGGCGGCGCCGCAATAGCAAGTGCCGATTCCTTTGGCCCAAGCTGCCAACAGTAGACTTTGGGTGGCAATAGCGCAGTCAACATCAATAAAGGTCCAGGTTTCGTCTTCTTTGTGGCGGCTGAAAGATTTATCAATATCGCCGCAGACAATTACCACGCAAGAGGCATCTTTTGCAAAAGACGTCCAGCGTTGAATATGGCGAAGATTGGCCAAAAACTCTTTATCTTCAATTACCAAAAATTCCCACGGTTGTTTGTTGTGGGCGGTGGGAGAATATTGTGCCGCTTTAATGATTTCACGAATTGTGTCTTTTGAGATTTTTTTGCTCGTATCATATTGACGAACCGAGCGGCGGGTCAGTAACCCTTCCATAAAGTCCATGATGTCGTCCTTATGTTGTTAATGCACAACTCTTTTCAGAGTTTCAATTCTGGGCAGAACCGAATTTTCGATAATAAAGGCAATGGCTTTTTCAACCATCGTGTCGGTATAGACCAGATGTTTAGAAATTTCGGCGATATTTTCGGATTTGTCAAGCTTTTTAGCTAACGTGTTGTAAACGCAGGCCATTTCAGACAAAGAATCAATAATTTCTGCAATAAAGGCTTGGAGTTTCAAATCCTCTTTTCCGCCCCAAAAGCCCTCAACAAAGCCGGCCTCAATCTCGGAATAGCGCATGGCGCAAAGTGCTCTGATGCCTTCTTTGGTGGTGAGCTTACTCCCGACAGGGGAGAGCTTGACTTTGTTTTGGGTAATGAGTTGAAACATTTCATCCCAAAGGCCCATAAAAAATTTGAAAAATAAGTCGGCTTCGTCTTTAGTCTCCAGACGAGGGGTCTTGCCCGGCTCCCAAAAAGACGAGATGACGTCGGTTGGCCTGAGCTCCAGATTGGGGGAGCAAATAGAACCAATAAACCGCAGTTTGACAATTTCGAGCGGGGTAGGGCAGTTATAGTGCTCTAAAAATTTTTTGAATTTATCATCACCAAGATATTTATTTTGACTTTCCATTTTAATCTTCTTCATATATAAGTATAAACCAGTTAGCTTAAATGTAATGGAGTTTTAAAAATTGTCTAGGGTAAAAATACTAAATCTTGTAATATTAGCAGGGATGCTGAGTAGTTGTTCTTTGCTTGACCCGTTTGTGGACAGACGCCGCAATGCCGGCGAAAGAGATATGACAAAACTCTATGTCGGAGCCTCCAAGCCTGATGCTCCTGCCATTTGTTATAATATATTGACCACGGATTATGAAGAGGTTAAAAAAATGGCAGATGAAGAGTGTATTAAACACAAAACAGGAACCCATGCCGTTCCGGTTAAACAAACACAATTTACCTGTCGTTTGTTTTTGCCGACCCATATCTATTTTAAGTGTGTAAAATAATTTGAAAGTAAGTAAAATGAGCCTATCGCTAGAGAAGATAATTAATGCCAAATTGGCCGAAGTTTTTAATGCTTTGCAACTCAATCCGCAATATGCGGTGGTTAAGGTATCGGATCGTCCCGATTTGAGTGACTTTCAGTGCAACGGGGCATTGGCTTTGGCCAAGTCCGAAAAGAAGAACCCGCGTGAAATTGCCACTCAAATTGCCGCTAAATTGCAAGAAGACCCTGATTTTAGCAAAATTTCGGTTGACGGCCCCGGCTTTTTGAACCTGAGTATCAATAATAGCTTAATTGCCAAAGTTTTGGATGCGATGAGTGAAGACGAGCGCTTTGGCTGCGAAAAGGTTGCTAACCCGCATAAAATTGTTTTGGATTCAGGCGGGCCGAACGTTGCCAAGGCTCTGCATGTCGGACACCTGCGTTCGGCGGCAATTGGTGAAGCTATTCGCCGGATTGAAATTTTTGCCGGCAATGAGGTTATCTCCGATGTCCACTTTGGCGATTGGGGAACCCCAATGGGCATGATTTTGGCCGAAATCATTAAACAAGACGGTGATTTATCTAAAACCGAAAGTTATGATATTAATGACATTTCCGCTTTTTATAAAAAAGCAAATATTCGTTGCAAAGAAGATGAGGCGGCCAAAGAAACCGCTCGCCTCATTACGGCGGATTTGCAAAACGGTAATCCCGAATATCGCAAGGCTTGGCAACACTTAAGGAAAGTTTCGGTTGCGGCGGTTAAGAAAATTTATGATGAATTAGACGCACATTTTGACTTGTGGCTCGGCGAATCCGATGCTCACGAAACTTGTGCCGAAATTGTTAAAATTGCGGCACAAAAGGGTGTGTCCGAGATTGATGACGGCGCCACCATTATTCGTTTGGAAGAAACCAATAAGCCCAAACCACCGGTCATTTTGGTCAAAAGCGATGGCGGCTATGCTTATCAGGTAACCGATATTGCTACCATAAAGATGCGTGTTGATGACTTAAAAGCTCAAGAAATTATCTATGTGGTTGACAAGCGCCAATCTTTGCACTTTGAGCAAGTTTTTGAAGTTGCCGAAAAGTTAGGTATTGCGCCAAACGTTACCTTGCGCCATATTGGTTTTGGCACGGTCAACGGACCTGACGGCAAACCTTTCAAAACCCGTGACGGCGGTGTGATGAATCTGGAAGATTTGCTCCAACTCTCCAAAGAAAAAGTTCGTGAATCAATGCCGCAACCGGGAGAGGTTGAAGGCTATGGCGAAAAAGAGATTGAAAAACTGGTTTCGCAAATCGCCATTGGTGCGATTAAATATCAAGACTTGAAGAATAATATTGCCTCCGGCTATGTGTTTGAGGTGGATGATTTTGCTAAATTTGATGGCAAAACCGGACCTTATATCCAATATGCCATTGCCCGCATTAACTCTATTTTGCGCAAAGCAGGGGATATAAAACCCGGCAAAGTGATTATCTCCAATGCCGAGGAACGTGATTTGGCATTAAAACTCATGCAACTGAGCAATATCATCATGCGCACGCAAGAAGCCAAAGAACCAAGCATAATTTCGGATTATGCTTATACCTTGGCGCAAACTTTCAGCTCATTTTATAATGCATCACCGATTATGTCGGCCGAAAGTCGGGAGTTGGCATCTTCTCGTTTGCAGTTAGCCAAATTGGTCAGAGATGTCTTAACCTTGTTGCTGTATTTGCTGGGTATTGAAGCTCCCGAGGTCATGCTCAAAAAAGCCGAATAACAAAAAGACGGGGAGATCCCCGTTTTTTTATTAATATTCACAATTTGAAAAATATCTTGAAAAAAATCCATTAAGTGGTACATTATGCCCGAATTAAATAACTCAATAAGGTGCAGGTCTCTCTGCACTCAACTTAAAAAAGGAAGGATAATAACATGACAATTCGCGTCGGTATTAACGGATTTGGTCGTATTGGCCGTTTGGTTTTCCGTGCTGCACAAGGAAGAAAAGATATCGAAATCGTCGGTATCAATGACTTGATTGATGTTGAATATATGGCATATATGCTGCGCTATGATACCATGCATGGCCAATTCAACGGTTCTATTGAAGTAAAAGACGGCAAATTGGTTGTAAACGGCAAAGCTATCCGTGTTACAGCTGAAAAAGACCCGGCAAACCTCAAATGGGATGAAATCGGCGCTG
>CALXOP010000077.1 GCA_944390035.1 uncultured Alphaproteobacteria bacterium
TGCCGTCTTGAGTTTCGGTGATTTTGGAATCAACGGTTTCTAAGTCTTTTTTGGTAATATGGACTTGAGGGTAGAGTTCCGGAAAATTGGTTTTGAAAACGTGTTCGGGTTTTTCGATGTCGTTAACGTCATTAGACATGAAATAAACAGCAGAATAATCACTCGTTTTCTCTAAGGGACCCATGGCATAGCCCATAACTTGAATATTTTTGAAGGCTTGTTGGACCACTTTTTCATCATAAATTTGCAGGGCTAATTCTTTGAATGCCTTGAGGCAACGGTGCGCATCAGCCATGCCAGCACAATAACCGAAAATTTTGATGTCTTTGAGGTTGTTGATGAAATCTTGGTCCTCATAGCGATAGCCGGAGGTGATTTCATTGTCTTCATTGTATTCTAACTTTTTGCCTAAAAAATTGCTCCAATGTTGTTTGGCAAATTCCATGTCGGCTTCGTTATATTCTTGCGGGTAGCGCAAGGTGGTTAAAACGTTGGCAACGGCAATTTCTTCCGGATAAGAGGTGGGCATATGAGTAAAGAAAATCTTTGTCTCTTGCGGGGCAGGGGTGAGCATATCTTGCATGTCATGGTGAAAGAGTTTTTCAACCAAATTTTCTTTTTCGGGAATGCGGTTGGGGTCAAAGATAAATAAGTTTTTTTTGCCCGGTTTGGCCGGAATTTTTGATGGAATTATCTTGACTTGGTGGGCGGAATTGCCGAGGTTAACCTTCCAGGTAATGTAGTCATATATGTCGGAGAGTTCGGGAACTCTGCGACCCCTTAAGCGGTATTGTCGTGCACGGGTGATGAGGTATTGGGCGGCGCTGTCAAACAAGCTAATCAAATCCTTATCCCGGCTGAATTCAGATGTAACTTGCGGCATATCTTGAATATTGCGCACCATATAAAAACGAAGGCTGGAGCAAAAATTTGCTAATTTTTTATCGGAGATAAAATGGTGAGAAGTATCAATCGGTTTTTCGCCGCAACGCTCCAGAAAGCGGTTGAACCTTTCCATAAATTTAGTTTCAAGCGCGCTCTTTTTTATGGTTTCTTTATCTCCATAAAAAGTACTTTGGTTGAGAACTTCGGATTGAAATTTGTCAGCAAACAGTTTGGCAAACGGGTTATTTTGCAAGATACTTCTCCTTTGTGCTTCTTCTTATTTAGAGATAGCACAAATTTGCTGCTCTGTCCAGAATTAGTTTTTGTCTAATCTTGGGAGATAGTTTCTATTTTGCTGTTGATGTCGGCTTGGTCATAGGCCAGAGGTTTGTGTGACTTAATGCCGTTGGCAATTTTGTTCTTAACATCTTTGGGGATTACTTCACCGGTATCGTCCGGTAAGGTGAGCGCGTGTTGCCATTGAAAGCGGGCTTCATTTTTGCGACCGCCTTGCCAGTAGGCATCGCCTAAATGCTCATTAATCAGGGCATTGGCCGGCTCTAACTCTGCCGCTTTTTCAAGATATTCAATGGCTTTGTCATACATGCCGAGTTGATAAAAAGCCCAGCCCAAACTGTCGGTGATGTGTCCATCAGTCGGAAGTTGGTTGTAGGCATCAATTATCATACCGAAGGCTTGTTCGGTGTTTTTGCCTTGCTTGAGCCAGCTGTAGCCCAAATAGTTGAGAACGAGATAGTTGTTTTGGCTTAATCCTAGGGCTTTGGTTAAGTTCTCTTCGGCTTTGGAGAATTGTTTGTCGGCGTCATAAGAAATGCCCAAGGCATAGTAGAGAACCCATTGTTGCGAGGCGTTAGACGGCATTTTGGTGAGAGCCTCTTCATAATAGGAAATGGCTTCTTCGGGTTTATTTTGCAGGCGCAAAACATCGCCTAAATCGAGCAAAACCTGATAGTTTTGCGGGGCTTCCAGTGCAAGCGATTTGAGCAAAATTTCGGCATTTTCATAATCTTCCATGGCAACAAAGTTGTTGGCTTTTTTGACTTGTGCCGAAAAATAGGCTACGGACGACTCGTCAATTCCATTATAAACTTCGTTGGCCTCGGCATACATTTCGCGATTTTCCAATATATCGGCTAACAACAGTTTGGCTAAATCATACTTGGGGTTGGCGTAAATAGACAGGCAAATGAAAATGTGTGCCAAATCAACCCCTGACGGACCTTGGCGTAAGGTGGCGGCAATGCTGAAAAGGGCTTCTGACAAGCCAAGTTGTGAACTGGTGATGATTCTTTTGGTTTGTGATGGGTTGGCGGCTTGAACCGAATTGGAGAGCTTGTTGAGCATATCAAGCATGAGTTTGTCATCATTGTATTTGTTTACAAGGGCGATAGCTTTGTCTTTTTCGTTATTGCGCAGATAAAAGTTGGTGATGACTTGCAGGGCGCGGAAAGACATTTCCAAACTTTCTTCATTGACAATGACTTCATAATGTTGACGTGCGGCATCCGTCCGGTCAAAATAATCGTTAATCATGCCGGCATGAAAATTATAAAGGGCTCTGAAACTCGGTTCCTTTTTGAGAACAGCGAGTTCTTTCAAGGCTTTGTCAGGTTGGTTGAGCCCAACATAAGCCCAAGATGAAATTAAAGGGGTGATGAATTCTTTGTAAACCGCACCGTCTAATTTGTTCATGGTTTTGATGGCTGCGGTATATTGTTGTTGTTTGATGTCATCAACCGCGATGATGATGTGGGTGATGTTGTTTTTGTCGCCTTTTTGCAGAGAGATTTTGGCGTATTTAGCGGCTTCGTCAATGCGGCCTTCGGAGGCAAGAATAATGTAAATTCGGCTGATTAAGTCTTGGTTTTGCGAATCTTCTTGTAGGGCCTTGATGTAATAATCGGCGGCAGTGTTAAAATTTTTGCGTAAGTGGGCAACGCGTCCGGCCAGATAGGCCCCGTAAGGCTTTTGCCCGTCGGGTGTGGAGGCCTGGGCTTTAGGTTTGGCGGAATAGTCGGAAGATTGAACCGTCGGTAATTGGCCGGCTTGCTGGTTGGAGCAAGAATTAAACAGCATAAAACTTAAGACTGTAACCAATAAATAACCGATTTTTGCCATGACGAATTTTATCCTAAATCAAATTTTTAAAATCTTTTGTATTTTACATGAGTTTTGATTTCATACAACTGCAATTTCTATATTATGTACTATTATGTGTAAATATTTAATTATTAAATGACAAAAAATAAGATTTGTTTTAATTTAGTGCGTATGAGTGAAAGTTTAAATGTTCGAGAAATATTGGAGTGGTATTTAACCGCAGGTGTGGATGAAACCTGCGGCGATGTGCCTTTTGCTCTGCAAAAAGATATTCAGCCCCAAAAAATAGCTCCGATGCCTGTCGCTCAGTCCAGTGCTCCGACAATTGAGCAAAAAACAAATGATGCGCCCCGCTTGGCAACAACCGAGTTGGCTCAGGCAACCGTTAGCGCTTGCCAAAATGCAAGAGAGCTGTGCTCTAAGGCAGAAACAATATCTGCCTTGAAAGAATTGGTTGAAGGCTTTGACGGTTGCGCGTTGAAACTTACGGCAAACAAGACCGTGTTCGGATATGGTAACGAACATGCCAAGCTGTTGCTTATCGGTGAAGCTCCGGGTGCAGATGAAGACAGAAGCGGTATTCCTTTTGTGGGCAGAAGCGGACAACTGCTTGAAAAAATGCTTGCCGCCGTCGGAATAAAGCGGGACGAGTGTTTTATTACCAATATTTTGCCATGGCGTCCGCCCGGGAACAGAACGCCGACAGAAGGTGAAGTGGCTGTATGCTTACCTTTCTTGAAAAGACAAATTGATTTGGTTAATCCCGAAATCATTATGATTTTGGGCGGAAGTGCGGCTAATGCATTGCTTGATAATGCAGAGCCAATCTCGAAGTTGCGCGGTAAATGGCTGGAATATAAAACAAGCGATGGCAAAAAAATTCCGGTTTTGGCCAGCTTCCATCCGGCGTATTTGCTCAGAAACAGCGGGCAGAAGGCCAAGGCGTGGGCTGATATGCTCAGAATGAAACAAAAATTGTGTAATATTTAGAAGAAATTATATATTTATTCATCTTTTGTGCTTAAACTGCTCATTATGCTAAACCAGTTTTTTTTGTAAGGATTTTAACATGGCAATTCGTAATAAGTTTTTATTGGGGACGGTTTGTTCTTTTCTGGCGGCGGCTCCGGTTGCAGCTCAAGTAGAAGAAAATACAACGGAAGATGAAGGCTTGGTTAGTGTGGTCGATGAGGCTCAACCTGCCGTATTGTTTAAAATTCATGATGTTAAACCTATTCGAAATCGGGATGGTAATGTTACGGATTGCGAGTTCAATGCGACGTTTTATAACCGCTCAAATAATAATGTGAATAAGATTGTTTTGAATTTGACTTGGCAAGACAAGGCCATTGCTAATGTTATTGATTTTGAAAAAAATTTAGACCAGAAAAAAATGGAAGAGGAAAATTATAATAATAATGCCGGTCGGTTCAGAAAGCCTAAGTCTGAAACTGAAGGCTTGACTTCACAAATGCTGACGGCCAGTCTTAATGTTCCGGATTTGAAGCCTTATCGCCAAATTTCGGTTAAATCAAAAATTGCAACAGATCGGTGCTTTTTGTTGATTAATAACCCGACATTTAAATTTGGTAGTTGCAATGTGGTCGAGGCTGGTACAACGCGTGTGACGGTTCAAACTGCTGCGTCTAATGCTTGTGAAACTTTATTTAAATATGTTCCGGCTAATGATCCTGAATATTATAAAGAGTTTAAGAAAGTTACCTTTAATGAAGAGAAAAAAGAAAAAGTAAAAGCCCAAAAAAAGGAACAAGATGAACTGAAACAAGTTTATGATAAAACGGTTGAAAATTTAGCCAGAGCAACAGATATTATGGGACAAATTCGCTAATTTTGGTTGGAATAGGCTATGAAACATCTGAAGACAAAATTAGGAGTGTTATTGGCCGTAAGTGTTGGGTTGTGGCAATTTACGGCTCAAGCACAAATGTTTGAAAGTGAGGCTGGTAACTCTTCATCTTCAACATGGAACAGAACGACATCTTCTGCAACTAAGAGCTCTTGGTGGAATAGGGCGTCTTCTGATACTAAAACTACTCAAACGCAGACCAATACACAAACTTCTTCTGTGGCGCAGACGTCTGAGCCTAAAGGTCCTCCAGCAAAAGTTGAGGTTGAAAATCCAGAAGATTATGTCTATAAGGTTATGCCTAGGAAACTTCGTCCGACGCTGGATGGTGTTAAAAGAGGGACGACCTCTATTTATCCGATTGCTTATAACGGGGCTGAAAAAGCTGAAGATGAGCCGCTTATCTTTTTGCTCTATAGTGATTTTAGCGTGAACAAACTGCTTAGCGGAACGGTTACTTGTAATGTGCGTTTCCAAATTATTACCACACTTGACCGGAAATTGACCAATTTAAGTGTTCGACTTCGTTGGCCGGATATGGAAACAACCTTGAGCTTTATTGATGTGCCGCCTAATCAAATGGTGCATCATGATTATACGCTTATTGGTGATGGCTGCTATTCAATGGATAAAATCCCCAATATTATTGTCAATCGGTGTCGGGTTAAAGGTTTGTCGCAAACCGATTGTGCCGCTAAAATTCGTTGGTTGAAAAAGTAATCTTTATTTTTTTTAGGAGTGTCAATTGCTGAAAAAGGTGTTGCTCGTTTGTGGGCTGGTGTTGTTTTGCAGTGTTCAGGTGCAACAGGCTTGGGCAACACAAAATATTCTTGACCAAAGTGCCTTGCAACAAATCATGAGCAATTTGGTGGTTAGCAAAAAGGATGTGACCAATTATAAAAAAGTTTTCAGAGCGATTGAAAAAGAAGATTTTGATACAGCCGATGATTATATTGAAGATATTCATAATCAACTGTTGATGGGGCATGTGCTGGCACAAAAGTATCTCTCAAAAACCTATAAATCCAGCTATGAAGAATTGAAAAATTGGCTCCGGCTTTATTATGATCATCCGCAGGCGCCCAGAATTTTGCGCTTAGCCAAATCTAAGTCCAAAAAAGCTAAAGAAGAACTGGCCGATATTGAAGATTTGCTCCCCAAACCGGTTATTTCTCCTTATAGCTGGTATAATAATCGGTATGAGCATTTGCCGGATAATAAACGCAAATATGTGCGTCAAAAAGTTACGGCTTTTCGTAAGGCTATTAATAAAGGAAAAACCTTGGCGGCCAAAAAAATTCTGCAAGATAAAAACTTGAGAATGTGGATTCCGGACCGTGAGCATGATGCCATGAGTGCAACTTTGGCTACGGTTTATTTGTTGGATAATC
>CALXOP010000078.1 GCA_944390035.1 uncultured Alphaproteobacteria bacterium
GATAGAATCGATGAAACGAGAGATGGTAAAGTTAATATTATTGACTACAAAACCGGTCAGGCTCGTTCGCCCAAAGAGGTGAAAGCAGGCTATGCGCCACAGTTGCCAATAGAAGGAATTATTGCGCAAAACGGCGGCTTTGAGGGGTTAAGAGCCAAAGAAGTGGCGGCTTTGATGTATTGGCAGTTGGGCAAAAAAGAAACGGTTTTGGATGAAGATGTTGCTGAAGTGCTCAATAAGAATTTGACCAATTTGCGAGAGTTGGTGAGCTTGTTTGATTTTCAAGATACGGCTTATATCAGCAAGCCAAACCCAAAATATGCGCCTAAATATTCGGATTATGAGCATTTGGCAAGAGTGAAAGAATGGTCGGTGGTGGAAGATGACGACTAATAACGGCACAAATATGCAAGAAGAGGTTAAACTTCAGCGCGAAAAACGCGGCGGATTGGCAACTTTGCAACAAAGAAAAGCGGCTAATCCGTTACGCTCGGTGTGGGTGGAGGCTTCTGCCGGAACGGGTAAGACTAAGGTGTTGTCAGACAGAGTTTTGAGAATTTTGTTAAACGGCGTAAAGCCTTCTAAAATCTTGTGCTTGACCTACACAAAAGCGGCGGCGGTGGAGATGAGCTCGCGTATTGCCGGAAGATTAAGTCGTTGGGCGGTGGCAAGTGAAGATGATTTGCACAAAGAACTGCAGGCTTTGCTTGGACAACTTCCGGCCGAACAAAAAGATTATGCCAAGCTGGAGGCAACGGCCAGACAGCTGTTTGCGGTGTTGTTGGATACACCGGGCGGTATGAAAATTCAGACAATTCATAGTTTTTGTCAGGAGATTTTGAAAAGATTTCCGTTGGAGGCCAAAATATCACCTTATTTTGAGGTGATGGATGACAGAACCGCCGATGAGGCGTTGGCTGAAATTCAGAAAAAACTTCTCAAAAAAATTGAAGACGAGCCCATGAGCGATGTGGCGCAGGCGTTGGGGTATTTAACCAAAAAAGTCAGTGAATTTAAGTTTCCGGAAATTATGGGAAGTTTGGCTGAGAATCGAAACAAAATCACCAAGCTCTTTTTGAATTACCCAAATAAGCAAGCCTTGCTTGAGGCTTTGGCCGAGAAATTAGATGTTCGACTTGGTGATACGGAAGAATCTTTGTTGGCTGAGTTTATGAAAAACATTAGCCGCAGTGATTTGAAAGCAGTACAAAATGCGTGGTTTCAGGGAAGCTCAACGGATGTCAAAAAAGCGGAAATTTTGGCAGGCTTAGCCGAAAGAGATTTTCCTCTGCAGGATTTTAAGGTTTATAAAAATTTATTCTTAACCGAAGGAAAACTAAGAGCCAAAGCCGGAACAAAAGGTGCCTTGGCCAGTGAGCCGCGCTTGGAAGAAATTTTCTTTGGGCAAGCCGAAAAATTGATTGAGCTGGAAAGCAAACTGGCGGCAGTTCGGGTTTTTGCCTCTACCTCGGCGGTGTTGACTTTGGCAGAAGAACTTATCGGCGGGTATAATTATTTTAAGAAAATCCACTCAAAAATGGATTATGAAGATTTAATCGTCTTAACCAGAAATTTGCTGGAAGACAGAAGTGTTGCCGAGTGGGTGCTATATAAGTTAGACGGTGGTATTGACCATGTTTTGATTGATGAGGCGCAAGACACCTCGCCAAACCAATGGGCGATTATTCGTGCGTTGACAGATGGCTTTTTTGATAATTTGGATGAGGTTAACAAAACAGTTTTTGCCGTTGGGGACAGAAAGCAATCTATTTATAGTTTTCAGGGTGCAGACCCCAAAGAATTTGATAAAATGCGCAGGTATTTTGCAGAGAAAGCGCATAATTTTGATGAAGTAAAATTGGAGGTTTCTTTTCGCTCAACCGCGGCGGTGCTCGATTGTGTTAATACGGTTTTTGGGGATGATTATGCCAAAAGCGGTGTGATTTCACAAGGGGAGGATATTACGCATATTCCTTTTCGTATCGGTGATGGCGGCAGAGTGGAACTTTGGCCGATTGTTGAGCCGGAAGAGGGCGATAATCCCGATATGTGGCGCCCGCCGGTGGAAAGAGTGAGCGGGGTTTCAACCTCGTCTCGTTTGGCAAAAATGATTGCCTTAAAGATTAAACAATCGGTTGAAAGCGGTGATATTTTAATTTCGCAAAATCGGCCGGTCAGGTATCGCGATTTTATGATTTTGGTGCAACGGCGCAACAGTTTTGTAGAGGAAATGGTGCGCGAGTGCAAAAATGTCGGGGTTAATGTTGCGGGCGTTGATAAAATTAAATTGTTAGAGCAAATCGGGGTGCAAGATTTGGTGTCTTTGGGCAAGTTTTTGCTTTTGCCCAGCGATGATTTGACTTTGGCAGAAGTGTTGAAATCACCTCTTTTCGGGCTTGATGACGATGATTTGTTTGAGCTTTGCTATAACCGCAAAGGAGCATCTCTTTGGACCAGATTGTGCGACAATAAAAAATATTTTGAAACCTATAAAGGCTTGCGTGAATTGTTGGATTTGGCGGATTATGTACGTCCGTTTGAGCTTTATTCCACGGTTTTGAATAAGCAAAAAGGGCGGTGGAAGTTTGTGCAACGTATGGGCTTGGAAGTTGAAGACGGTTTAGATGAATTTATGAATTTGACTTTGGCCTATGAGCAAGAGCATATTCCGACCTTGCAAGGCTTTATTCAATGGATTGGGGCTGATGAGGTTGAGATAAAACGTGAGTTGGAGCAAAGCGAGGCTGATGCGGTGCGGATTATGACCGTGCATGGCTCTAAGGGTTTGCAAGCGCCTATCGTGATTTTGCCGGATACTATCAGAATGGTTAATGTGCGCAAAGAAGGCGGCATGCTCTGGGATGATGTGTTTTATTATCCCTTATCATCGGCAGATTATGATAAAAACTGCATTAAAATCAAAGATGAAGAAGTGCTGTTGGCCAATGAGGAATACAAAAGATTGCTCTATGTGGCTTTGACCCGTGCCGAAGACAGGTTGTGCGTTTGCGGGTATCGAAAGAAAAATCCGGAAAAAGATGAATCTTGGTATGGAATCTGTAAAAAGGGTTTGAGCAAAATTGCCGAAGATGACGGTGCGGGTACTCTCAAATATCAAAACGAGCAAGTTTTGGACGTGAAGAAAAAAGGTGTTTCTCAGGTAAGAGATTTTATTAGGCCGGAGTTTCCATGGTTATCTGAAAATGCGCCGGAAGAGAATCCGTTGGCAAAGCCTTATATGCCGTCTAAACCAGATGAAGATGAAAGTGACGTGGCTTTGGTTTCGCCTATCGGAGAAGACGGAGCGAATCGTTATCAACGCGGGCGAATTATTCATAAATTGTTGCAATTTTTGCCTGATGTTCAAACACTTGATAAAAGGCAGGTGATTGCCGAATTCTTGGCGAAAAATGCGCCGGAATATTCTCAGTCGCAAGTTGAACGAATCCAAAACGAAGTTATGAAATTATTGGAAAATGAGCGGTTTGGAAAATTGTTTGGCGCGGATTCAAAGGCCGAAGTGCCGGTTATCGGTGAGGTTGACGGCAAGATTATTTCCGGTCAGATCGACCGTTTGGTGGTGAGCGGTGATGAGGTCTTGATTGTTGACTTTAAGACTAATCGTCCGGCGGCTAAAACTTTGGCCGAAGTGCCGGAAGTTTATTTTAAGCAGTTGCGGGCTTATAAGTCTTTGCTTGAAAAAATTTATCAAGGAAAAACAATCAAAACCTTTTTGTTGTGGACGGATACAACCCAAATTATGCAGATAGAGTGAGGTTTTTTGATAATAAGTCTTTAATAAAAAATTTTTTTCATTATATTAAATGTATCTGAAATTAAAACTATGGGAGTAAATGACTATGAAACAGATTACTGACAGCCAGTTTGAAGATGAAGTATTGAAAGCTAAAGGGCTGGTTTTGGTTGATTTTTGGGCTGAGTGGTGTGGTCCTTGCCGCCAATTGGGTCCGATTTTGGAAGAAGTTTCCAAAGAAATGGGCGACAAATGCCAAATTTGCAAAATGAACGTTGATGAATCTCCGAACACTGCCGCTCAATATGGAATCCGCAGTATCCCGACAATGTTCTTGTTTAAGGACGGAAAACAAATTGACGTTAA
>CALXOP010000079.1 GCA_944390035.1 uncultured Alphaproteobacteria bacterium
CAAAATTTTTCAAGCGTCTGTATGCGATATAATGCATTAATGTCTTTTTCTGCACATCATCTCCCAAAGACAATAGGTAATCATCCAAAGTGTTATAAAGAGCCTTAATTTCAGGAGAAGCTGCATCTAGTTTTTCTAAAACTGTTTTTACTTTTTTATCAGAAGTGTGTTCTTTCTTATCTTCTGGTGTATTATGTATGTTGTTTTTTATAATTATGTCATTAGAGCTATTAACTAATTCAAATAAGAGATGGTCGTTCTCATAAATCCTATAACGAATTAAATCAATATTTGCAGGCATTTGTTTTATTGCAAATTCATCATAACGGCTAAAATCTTGAGCTATGCAAATCAAACGTGGTTGTGACCAATCTAACGTATCAGCAACTTGTTTTCCGAATTTTTCGAGGACTAACCAAGCAAAATCTTTAGGATGTTTTACTAACCAATCCATATAAAACAAGCCTTGATTAATAACCGTATCTTTACCATCTTTTTTATATTCAATAATAACCGGACAATTGTTTTCATCTAAGCCTAATGTATCGATACGTGCATTATGTCCATCATCAGCCTTAAAAGCGTGCTCAGTTTTAAGAAAACGAATATTTAATAATGTTTCGCTATTTTCTTCTACAAGTCTTTGAATATTACGTTCTTTGGCAACAATTGATGTATTTAGTTCAATAGCTTTTCCGTCTTGAATATTAAACAATTTTAGATCTGACATCGTTTAATTCCTTGCAATATGGATTTAGGTTTTACTTTTCATACAGTTTTCTTTTAAGATTGTATAGAGGGTTAATTATTATTTAGAGATGGTTAGAGTGTTAAACCTTTAGTCTCTCTATAAAAACATCAAGGAAACTGTATTCCTTAGAGAGATAGAGAGTTAAAACTGGTTACAATATATATCATAACAAATCAAAAGTCCAAACAAAAACAATTAAAAGTATATATAATATATATTTTAATATTTACATTTCATAACATAACCTTATATGTATTATTTAGAATTAATAATATTTGTTTTGATGCTTATGTATATATTATCCTTAATTAAACCTCTATCCCTCTAAAGGTATTGAAAATCTTAGACTTCTATATAGAGTTTCTTAAATTAAACCTCTATATAACTCACTATAATTTAATTCTCATAATTTTGAGAAACATTGCTTCCTTTGCGATATTTCATCATTCCTGCTAACCAAAGGTAGTTATCTACTTTTGCTCTTGAATTTCGTTTAGAAATTTTGCAATTACTCATAAACAACTCAATAACATTCATAAAGAATGTATAATCTCTCATCGCTGTTAACAGTGAACCGGCAGTTGGTTTATCAATATTTATTTTATTATCCGTAGATGTTTCATTATATTTAATCAAAGCAGATGTAAATTTATCTTTCCACTTCATTATATAGTCTTTTAATAAATAAGCGACATAACGATCATAAATAGAAAATTTATCCGGATTGGAAAAATGACAGAATTTAGTAGCAAAAGAATATATATCACGACTGTTTTTGTTTTCTTTTTTATTCTTAAAAATATCTCTAATTTCGTTTACCGCTTGAAAATCACCATTTTTGATATTTTCATCGAGATTTTTGATTTTAATCATATCTTCAACAACCGTATATATATCTTGGATACCGGTACTGTAAAAATCATTTAACAGTTTAACCTTAAAGTATGTCCAGCCAAGACATCTTTCATTGTTATTTTTGTGACTTCCAAAGATATCTTTTAGGATTTCATCATTAATCTCTGCAATTTTACCCCATTTAGATTTTAAACTATCGGAACGATTGCTAATTCTTCCTAAAACCGTTATATGAAAATCACTAGAATATCTTTTATTCCAATATTCCTCTAACTTATCTTGGTCAGGAAACTCTAACTTATATAATGTTAAATCTCTACGCATGATAATCTCCTTTATTTGTTGTAGTTCATTTAAAATAATAAATCCCACCTGCGACAAAAAATGTCGCATTGAAACTGGTATATAATCAGAGTAATTGAAATAAAGTAGTAGTCAATAATATTTTATTGGCTTCGCACAATAGATAAGGAAGGCAGTAATTGTATAATCTCATATAAATTTTATGGGATTTACACAATGTTAAATGAAGAAGATTTTCTTAACGAAATTGGTAAGATTATAAGAAAACAACGCAATAATAAAAAACTTTCCTGTGAAAAATTAGCAGAATTAAGCAATGCTGATTATTCTTCCGTTAACTTGATTGAAAATCGCAAACAAAACCCAAGAGCTTATACTTTATATAAAATCCTTTATGCGTTGGATATTGACCTCTTACATCTTATTTCCGAAAAAGCAGAAACAATAGTAAATACCAATGAGAACCTAATCAATAAAATATCTTTATTAGATGAAGCCTCTCAACAAGACCTTCTAAAATTTTTAGATTCATTTGATTTGAAAAAGAAATAATTTGCATATGTCAGAAATTGTCATACAATTACTTTACCTTAAGTATAGGAGAAGTAATCATGGCATACGAAAAGACATACGATTTACTTGATTTAGCAATTTGGATGCAATCAACACGAGATGGGATCAGCTTAAATGATATTTCTGAAAAATATCAAGTTTCCCGCCGTACAGCGGAACGCATGCGAGATATGATTATCACTCGTTTTCCTCAAGCAGAAGAAATTATTTGCGAAAACAATCAAAAACGTTGGTACATTCCGCAAGGAACATTAAAGGATTTGATAAACTTTTCTGCTGAAGAATTATCGGTATTAGAAACAGCAAAAGAGCTATTTGAAAATAAGCAAATGGCAGAAAAGAGTAGGGTAATTGAGAGAGTGATAGATAAAATTAAAGCCAGTATTAAAACAGATATAATCCGCAAAATTGAACCTGATACCGAAGCCTTACTTGAAGCAGAAGGTTTTATCTGTCGCCCAGGACCAAAGCTTGTGATAGATGAAAAGATTATCGCTACGATTCGTCAAGCAATTTTGGAATGTCATCAAATCAAAATTAAGTATTACAATAAGAACAGCGGTAAAATTAGTACTAATACACTTAACCCTTATGGCTTTCTTTATGGTGAGCGCAATCACTACTTAGTTGCTCATCATGCGGATGGTTATTTTGGTAATAAAGTTCATAACTTTATTTTGAGCAATATTCGAGAAGTGGAAGTATTAAACAGTATAATTGAAAACTTGCCTGATTTTAACTTGCAGAAATATGCTGAAGAGTCATTTGGTGCTTATCATGAAGAGGCTTTTGAAGTTGAATGGTTATTTGACAAGGAAGTATCGGAAGAAGCATCTCACTATATTTTCCATCCTACACAAACCATTATTAAAAATCGGGACGGAACATTAACTGTTAAATTCAGAGCCGGTGGCAGATTAGAAATGGATTGGCATCTTTATACCTGGGGAAGTCATGTAAAAGTCATCAAACCGGAGAATTGGTATGAATAATATTCTACCAATGCTTAACAAGGAGCAATTTAAGAGGCTGTGTGAACATCATAAGCTGGTTCGTATTTTAACTGATGGTAAGACACTTTATGCTTGGAATGCAGAAGAAGCAGAGCATAAAGAAATCAGATCTAAGTTACATTTAAGCGATGAGTTTATCGGTTTTTTGCTTGAAAATGGTATGTTATATAGCTCTATTAATGCGGTAGGCTGCCAAAACATAAAAGAAAAGCTGATAAAGAATTGGTTATCTTAAGTAATTATCCATACCAAATAAGCTAAAATCACCATAAAACATATCATAAAGACAGCTAAAATACTCTAAAAAAGTGGGACTATAGTGGGACAAATTGCCTCATGAAGGCAAAAGAAAAAGGCTTTTGATTTTTCAAAAGCCTTTATTTTCCTTGGTTGCGGGGGCAGGATTTGAACCTACGACCTTCAGGTTATGAGCCTGACGAGCTACCGGGCTGCTCCACCCCGCGATGGAGATCTCAAAACTGTGCGTATAATTACCCCTTTTTTCTGCTCTTGTCAATACTCAAATTGTATTTTTTGCTTAAAATGCAAAACTTATTACAATGGCGAAGACAAAAACTATAAGGGTGATGATGTGCCATGGTTTCATTGGTTTTCCTTTCGTTTAATTAAACAACATGAGTGATATGATTAATAAGACTAAAACAGTGCTTAAAATGATTTTGTGTTGTGTGGTGAAATTCATGTCCTTTTCTCTTTCTTAAAAATAGGGATTATATGCCCACTGCAAAAGTGCTTGTCTTTGACGCATGCGGCAAGACATATCATATAAATGACAATTCTTTACGATTTGTGCCTTATGGCGGCGGAAGGCTTTCCAACGCTTGATTTGGAGCTGGTCAAGTTCCGGTATTCTCCGGCCTTGGTAGTAACGACAATACCACTGAAACCATCCTCTGGGGTCGGGGCCATATATCCAGCCGCGTTTTTGCCATTCTTGCAAAGATAAACGGGATTTGAGGTGAAATAAGTTTAATTTGCTATCAGCTTGCAGAGGTGAAAGTTTGGCTTTCTCAAACCAAAAGGACGGAAATTCATCTTGGCAATCGTTTAAATATTTGCCTTCAAAAACGCCTAATTGCAACATCTCATAAGGGGGTAATTCCGGTTTGAAATCGTCTGCAAAGTTTGTTCCGGCCGGGCAGACCAATTCATAAACGTAGTTTTGCTGCATTTTGTCATGAACGGTTATGAATTTTTCCATCTTCGACTCCTTAAGACTAAGATGTAAGTCTTAATTACCGATTTTCAAGAGACAAAAAAGCCGCACTTTCTGTGCGGCTTTTTACAAGGAGAAAGAACTTTTTTTGTTATTTGATTTCTTCTTCAGGCATGACCGGAGTGGTTGGTTGTGCCGGAGTAGAATCGATGGTGTATGAAATTGTTTCAGTCTTGGTTTGTGCCGGAGCTGAAATAATTTCAACTGGAGCACTCGATTGAGTGGTCGTGGTGGTAACTACCGTTTTGGTCTCAACCGGTTTGGTAGTGATTTGCTCTTTTTCATAAGAAACGTCTGTAATAACTCTCGGTTCATAAACCGTGGTCTTGGTCGTCTTCTTATAAACAATTTCTACCGGCTCTTTTACAATTTCAACTTTAGGAGCGCAATTGTTGCAAGGTTGGGCAACTTGGGCGCAGGTGTTGCAAGGTTTAACAACCGGTTTGGGTTGGGCAACTTGGCAGGGCTTTACAATCGGTTTTGGCTCTTCATATACTTGTACCGGTTGTGGTGCAACGCGGCGTTTGGCTTGGCAACGGCCGGTGCAATTATAGCTGCTATAATCAGCCGGTGTATCGCTACGATATATCGGGCCGGAATAGCAAGCGGACAAAAACATTATGGTGGCTAATGCAACTATCTGTTTTTTCATGGCTTTTCTCTTTAATGGTTGAAGTTATTAACAAAATGTTAACGGTAATATAACTACTTTTTTTCTATTTGTCAATTTTTGTTTAATAAAAAATGTAATTTTTTTTATTTTTTGCAAAAAAGTACTTGTTTAATTTATTTTTTGTGTTAAACATAGGCAAGTCAGGTGAGCGGAGTGTAGTTCAGCCTGGTAGAACGCTACGTTCGGGACGTAGAGGTCGCTGGTTCGAGTCCAGTCACTCCGACCAATCGCACAAAATAATCACACAAACAGTGCGTTAAGTTTTAGGGACATCCGGTTATGGGTGTCTTTTTTTTTGCTACAAAAGTAAAGCCGGCAGAGAAAATCTGTCGGCTTTTGTTGATGGAAGAGGGGTTAAACCAGCAAGGTTTTTTCTTTTAAAACCAGCTGGAGAAATTTGTACATCAACGACGGATAGCAGATTGCATCATATTCGTTATAAACGGAAATAATCAGCAATGTTGTATCGGCGGTTTGTTCCATGCTTAACGGATCGGGCGACGGATGAATAATACGTATGGCGGTGCGCTGAATAATTTCATAGAATAGTTGGTGCACGGTGCCAAGGTATTCTTCTTCGTCCAATTTGGGATTTTGCTGCCTTAAGAGTGCGGGCAGGAAACTTCCGTATTCTTTGAAGATTTCGTTTTTTTCAACACAAGCGGTTATCTCATCGCGATCCAGTAAATCAAAAAAATTTTTTTTGATGGCTTTTTTTAAGTAGTCTCTTGTCATAATTGTATAGGGTTTAGGGTTAGGCAATTTCTCTTTTTTGCAATTCTTTTCGGAGAAGAGAGATTTCTTTTTCTTTGAGCGGGGCAAACTTATTAACAACATCGCTAAGAAGTTGATAGTAGCGTTGGATAAGATCGTCGTCGCTCATTTGGGTAATCTTTTCTATTTTTGGGGCTAGCCAGTATTTTTGGAAAAGATAGTCGTAGCCGTTGATGATTATGGCCAGAGCCATCAGACTTAAAAAAATATAAACAATCAGCATAATGATAAAGTTTTAAGTTTGACATGATAATTTGAAATTGGGTGTATCCTAATTTAGTTGAGGGATTTTGTCAATGTAAAGAGTTATGTCGGAAAAGGCGAATTCAAATTGACAATGCGGGCCACCTGGCATATCCTACCTTTACGTTTGATATAAATAAGGACTGTCCAATGCTAGATTTAGGAAATAAAAAATTAGAGCGCTTTTCTTTGCCTGAAAAAATTGTCGGTGAAAAAATTGTGTTAGTACCCAGAACGCATGAGTTTGATGAGGCTTTGTGGCAGTTGATTGATTCTTCACGCGAATTTTTGCGAGAATATTTGTTTTGGGTGGATGATACGAAATCTTTGCAAGATGTGAAAGATGTTACCTCAATCTTTATGGAAAATTGGCAAAAACAGAATTCTTTTGAATATGTGTTTTTAGAGAAAAACTCTCGTCGACTGGTTGGCGCAGGTGGAATTCATACGGTTTCTTATTTGCACCATTGGGCAGAATATGGCTATTATTTGAGCAAAAATGAAGTCGGACACGGATATATTACCGAGGCGGTCCAATTGCTCGAAAAAGAACTGTTCAAAAAAGGAATTCACCGGTTGGTGATTACTTGTGATGTGAACAACCATGCTTCTGCCGCAGTGGCCAAAAGATGCGGTTTTGAGCTTGAGGGAAAACTCCGTGAGGCTCGGTTTGCTTATGGCCAATATCGCGATGAACTCTTGTTTGCAAAACTAAATAAGGCGTAAGTTTATGGATAATTTGGAAGAAAGATTGATTGAAATTGAGACGGCGTTGGCCAATCAAGAACGAATCGTGGAAGATTTGAATTCGGTGGTGATTGCTCAAGGAAAAATGATTGACCGTCTTGTAAAACAAAATCAATATTTAATGAGTGTGGTGGACCAAGATACGGTTAAGCCTTTGAGTGAAGAAACGCCGCCGCCACATTATTAAAAAAGTTTGGGGTTGTTTTGATGCGGTTTGAAATTATATAAGACTGTGGGGGAGAAATTTGATGAATCCTGATGCTTTATATAAATTAACTCATGGGCTGTATATTTTGGGTGCGCAAGATAACGGGCGTATGGTCGGCAGTGTGGTTGATGCCGTGATGCAAGTGGCAAATAAACCTTGGATGGTTGCACTTTCTTGCAATAATAACAGTTATACCAAAAGATGTATTGAGGTTTCAAAAGAGTTTTCACTTTCCGTATTGGGTAAAAGTGTTGAGCCGTGGATTATTGCTGATTTTGGTTTTCAAAGCAGTAAAATGGTTGATAAATGGGAAATTACCAAATATAAAGTTAAAGACAATTTGCCCTATTTGGAAGGCAATTTGGCATCGCTTAAATGCAAAGTGGTACAATGTGTGGCTTATGAGAGCAATACGCTGTTTTTGGCCGGGGTGATAGATTGTGAGGACGGGGTGGATGATGAGCCCTTGACTTATCAAGATTATCGCGCCTATTTTAAGAAAGATGTTATAGAAAGTTTTAACAATCTAAAGTCTAACATAAAGGAGAAAAAGACTATGACTGATGAAAACAAAAAAGAAGACGGTAAACATTGGGTTTGCACTGTTTGCGGTTATGTTTATGATGGTGAAACACCGTTTGAAGATTTACCGGAAGATTGGGTTTGCCCGTTGTGCGGCGTTGATAAGAGCCATTTTGTTTATGAATAGGTCTTATGCGTAGCTCTCAAAAACAGACTACTCAAGATAAAAACTGGATTAAAGCGATATTTATCCTGCCCGTTAATGTGGTGGTGGTGGTACCGGCTTTAATCCTGTTTTTTTCTGAGCAACAGGTTGAGCTCAAGTTTAATTTGCTCTCAGCCTTTGGGGCTTTATCTTTTGGAATTGGTTTAGCCTTAGTCGTTTGTACGATTATTTTATTTAAAAATTTGGGAAAAGGTTCGTTGGCTCCGTGGAATCCACCGACTAAGTTGGTTTTGCAAGGGCCTTACCAATATGTCAGAAATCCGATGATTAGTGGTGTCGGTTGGATGCTGTTGGGTGAGGTGATGGTCTTTTTAAATGACGGATTGGCTTGTTGGTGGTTGTTTTTTTGTGTCATCAATGCCTTGTATATTCCATATTCGGAAGAACCGGGATTGAGCCGGCGTTTCGGTAAAGATTATGAGGAATACAAAGCCAATGTTCCGCGGTGGATCCCTCGTCTGAGTCCTTGGAAAAAAATAAGCCGATGAAAAACATCGGCTTATTTTGATTATTTGGTGCAGCCAATATAGTGCCAATTATCATTGTCATATTGAAGGTGAATTATCTCACCGTTGTCAACCTCATCTTTATCAATATCTAAGGCATGAAGGGTTTCGGTTAAGGTTATTCCGTGGCCGGAGATGGCAATGTTATTGTATTTGCTTTGGGCATATTGCTCAAGGGCAGAAAAAACACGTTGGCGGACTTGGCGTTTGGTTTCGCCGTTTTCAAATCGAATATCTTGGTCGGAGGAATCTTTGCTGCGCCATTTTTGATAAGTTTCTCCAAATTGCTCTTGTGCTTGTGTATAGTGCAGGCCTTCTGCTACACCGACATTGGCTTCGGCAAAGCGTTCATCAAACTGGATGGGCGCTTTGACAACGCGGGATACAATATTGCCCGTTTGCTTGGCGCGGCGTAACGGGCTGGAAATAATGACATCAATGTCTTTGTTTTTGAGATAATCGGCGGTGGCATAGGCTTGATCAATGCCTTTGTCGGTAAGTACGGAGTTGTTGGAGTGTCCTTGTATCTTGCCTTCAAGATTGTAGGAGCTTTGACCATGTCGGAAAATATAAAAATTTTTTACCATGCAAAACCTCCTTTCGCTGGATGGGAGATGAGCTTATGGTATCTGATTTTTTGTTTTTTTACAAGCGGTTTTTATTAATATAATTTTAATTTTTTAGCTAAGTGCGGAAGGGCATTTCCTTGAACCAAAACCGATAAAATAACTAAAAAGAATATGATGTTAAACAGATAGCCGGAATCGGGATAATTGTACATGAGAGGATAGGTGGCCAGAATAATCGGTACGGCTCCTTTGAAACCGGCCCAACTAATGAAGATTTTGTCGGCCGTGGTGTAATTGCTTTTATAGAGGCAGGTAAAAACGGCCAACGGACGAGCAATGAAGATTAAAAAGGCTGCGCATAGTAAACTAATCGGGAAAACGGCCGGTAGTTCGTGCGGATTGACCAATAGTCCTAAGAGCAAAAACATACCGATTTGCATTATCCAGGCTAAAGAATCCTGAAAGTTGATGAAGTGTCGGCGGTAGAGAAAAACGGTGTTGCCCATGATGATGCCGGCAATGTAAACCGCTAAAAAGCCGTTGCCTTCCAACAGCTGGGTGAGGCTGTAAGTGAGTAATACAACACTGATGCCAAAAACCGGATAAAGTCCGGGGTAAACCAAATTCCAACGCCGCAAAACATAGCAGGACAGGTGACCGAACACATAGCCGGCAGCTAAGCCTAAGGCCATTTGCCAGATAAAGTTTTCCAGCATGATATAGAGGCTGAAGTCAGGGTCAGACAAAGAATTTAGAGCGCCTAAGGAGAGCAAAACCGCCATGGGGTCGTTGCTGCCGGATTCAAATTCAAGAAGTGGTTTGAGACCTGATTTGAGCTCTTGTTTTTGGCTGCGGAGAATCGAAAATACGGCCGGAGCATCGGTTGAGGAAACAATCACGCTTAACAGAAGTGAAATTTCGTAAGACAGGCGGAGAATATAACGCGTGCAGATAAATAAAAAAACTGCCGTTAATACTACGCCGAGTGTGGACAAGACGCTGCCACGTTTTAGTATCGGTTTAATCTCTGCCCATTTGGTGTCCAGACCGCCCGAAAACAAAATGAAGGCCAAGGCAAAAGTACCGGCATAATTGGCAAGGTGGGCATTGCTGAATTGTATGCCCAGACCATCGCTGCCGACAATCATGCCTAAGCCTAAAAAGAACAATAAACTCGGAATGCCATAGCGAATTGAAATGCGGTTGGCATATACGCATATCAGAAGCAAAATGCCCGCAACGGCCATCATTAAGTTTAGATTCATGGGGTCCTCTTATTTGTTATCGGCAGTATTATAATGTGATAAGGTTAATATTTTATAACTTTTGCGAGTGATAGTTATTTGACTTTGGCGATTTCGGCCCAACGCGTGGTATAACAAGGTGAGCGAAACTCATGTTTGATAAAAGAGGTTTGTTTTGGGGTTTGCAAACCAAAATAGACTGTGCGTTTGCCTAATTTTTCGTTGAGCTCATCAAAGGCCTGCATAAGGGCTTTTTCTTTTTTGTTTTGGGTCGGGGTTTGAAAAAGGTCAGTTTGAGGGGTGTCTTCGGCACAAATATCGGTTAGAATAATTCCGGCACGTTTATAGCGAAAGCGGGGATTGAAAATTTGTTTTAGCCCCTTATCCATAGCGCTTAAAAATTTGGCGGTATTGTTTGACGGGGCATTGAGGCTGATGAGCTGAGAATTGTCATATTGCGGTTCGTTGCGAAAACGATTGGTGGCAATAAAGGTGATGATTCCGCCGGCAAGAGCTTTTTGTTCGCGCAAGCGGCGGCAACCCGAATCCACAAATTCGGCAATGATGGTGCGGATTTGCTCATAAGATGTCAGTTCGCTTTCAAAACTGCGTGAGCACAAAATGGATTTGGAGTGCTCAAGCTCATCCATTTGCAGGCAAGGGATGCCGTTTAATTCTTGAACCGTGCGCTCTAAGGAAATACCAAATTTGGAACGAAGCATGGAAAGCGGGGCTTTGACCAAATCTTCGGCCGTAAAGATACCCATGAAATTTAATTTTTTGTTGAGATTGCGGCCGATGCCCCAAATTTTTTCAACATCTAAGTTTTTGAGGTAAGGACGGGCGGTGTCTTTATCGGGCAGGGCACAGATTTTGCCCGAAGGCTGTTTTTTTGCCATACTGCCGGCTAATTTGCATAAGGTTTTGCTGGGAGCAATGCCAATTGATACCGAAATGCCGATTTGATGTAAAATGTCTTGGCGCAGAGAGTGAGCTATGGCTAAATAGTCTTCGCTGTCAGCTATATGGGCAAAGGCTTCGTCGATGGAGTAAATTTCAATTTTGGGAAAGTAGCTGCGGATTAAATTCATCACGCGTGCGGACATACTGCTGTAGAGCTCGTGATTGCAGGAGAGCCAAGCGCCGTTGTGCTTTTGCAGAAAATTTTTAACCTGAAAAAAAGGCACACCCATCGGAATATTTAAATCTTTGGCCTCATAAGAGCGGGCAATGACGCAGCCATCGTTGCTGGAAAGAACTACGACCGGCCGGTTCTTAAGGTCAGGTCGGAATACTCTCTCACAAGAAACGAAAAAATTATCACAATCAACCAACATATACATTACAGAAGTTTCCTGATGACGGAGGTGACCACACCCCAAACGGCAAAGGTGTCGTCAGAGCTTAAATGATATGGCGGAAGCTGCGGTGCATCGGTTGAAAGAGCTGGTTTGCCGTTTTGTAACAAAAAACGACGGGCAATTAGTTCGCCGTTGAGTTCGGCTATGATTAAATTGCCGTTGGCGGCTGTGAGCGAACGGTCAACGGTGAGAATATCATCATTAAAAATACCGATATGTTCGAGCGAATTTCCATCCATGCGAAAAAAATAGGTGGAAAGCGGGTGGGGCTGTAGGTAAGAATTGAGGTCAAGGTCATGCTCTTGAAAATAGGTGGTGGCAGATGAAAACGGCATTTTTATATCCTATAATGTTCTTGTTTTGTTCTTATGATAAAACATTGCTAAAATATTTCAATAAAAATTATTCGCAATTTGCAAAATATGTTTTATATTAGAACAAATTTTTTGAAGAGGAGAAAAATTATGGAAAAAATTATCCCGAATAAATTGGTTAAAGGTGATGAAATCAGAGTGATTGCTCCGGCAAGGGGTATTAAAATTATTGGTAAAGATTCTCGCCAGATTGCACAAGAGCGTTTGGAAACTTGGGGGCTGAAGGTGAGTTTCGGACGACATACGACCGATGATAACTGGGATATGCTCGGTTCTTCTTCTGTTCAGGACAGAGTAGAGGATATTCGTGATGCCTTTCAAGATAAAAACGTTAAGGCGATTTTTACGATTATCGGTGGGGCAAACTCGAATCAGTTATTGCCTTATTTGGATTATGATTTGATAAAGAAGAATCCTAAAGTATTTTGCGGCTTTTCGGATATTACCGCTTTGTTAAATGCCATTTATGCCAAAACCGGGTTGGTGACTTTTTCGGGACCGCATTTTAGCTCGCTTGGTATGTTGAAAGGTGCGGACTATACGTTAGAAAACTTAAAAATTATGCTCATGGGCGATAGAGTTAATGCGGTTAAGCCCTCAAAAGAGTGGAGTGATGATTTGTGGTTTATTAATCAACAAGACCGCAATTTTATTCCAAACGAAGGCTATTGGACAATTCACAAGGGAGAAGCGCAAGGTACGCTTATCGGCGGAAACTTGGGCACATTTAATCTTTTGCTGGGTACGCCTTATCGTCCGGCTTTTGAGAAAGACACCATCTTGTTTATTGAAGATACCGAAGGTGCCGATATTTTAGATTTTGAGCGCAATTTCCAAGCCTTGATTTATCAACCGGATTTTCAAAATGTTAAGGGAATTTTGATTGGACGTTTCCAGAAAGGTTCAAAAGTTTCACGCGAACAACTGGAATATATCATCTCCACTAAACAGGCTTTGCGTAATCTGCCGATTATTGCCAATGTGGATTTTGGGCATTCGACGCCTTTGTTGACTTTGCCGATTGGCGGATATGCTCATATTAAAGACGGCGAAATTTTATTGAAGTTGTAATATACAAAAATCCCCTGACAATTGGTGATGTTGTCAGGGGATTTTTTTAATTCAGAGATGTGTCCTCATGATGCCAGGGACGTAACTTCCATGCGCCGCCAATGTATAAAAGACATCCAAAGAGGGAAAACATGGTCAAAAGTCCTTTCCAAAGGTGGAAATCGCTTTTCATTAAGGCAACGGCAGCCCAGGCAAAACCTATGGCAAGTACCAAACTGAAAATGAAGAAAAATGTTTTCATGACTTTTGTGATTTTTTAAGGTTAATAATAGGAAAAATAACTTCAATTAACTTTACCACACCATATTTTAGCTACTTATGCAAGCATTTAATTGCGATTTTGGTAAATATTAAAAAATTTGTGCTTGTCGGCTTCAGTTTGGCTATAGATGAATTTATCGTCACTGTTGCGTTGCAGGAGGTCTTGATATAAAGCCTCATTATCCGGTGCTATGCCGTATTGGGAGATATATTCCAAATCTTCTAAATAATCATCATAGGCTTGTTGAAATAACGGTTTATGTAATTTTTCGTAAGCACGTTGCAAAATTTGGGCATCATTGAGACCTGCTTGTTGATATTGGGTTTCAATGTCCGAAGATTGTCCGTGTGCCGAAAAACTAAAAAGGCAACAAAATAAAAAGATGTATCGTGTCATAGGTGTCCTTCCTTGAAAGGAGTGTAGTAAATCTTTTTTAAGAAAAGGATAATAAACTGGTGATAAATTTATCGGAAAGAAGTCAGATGAATAAATTTTTTATCGGGGTTTCACTTAGTTGTTTGTTGCAAGCTAATACTGCTTGGGCATGGAGTTATGGAGATTTTATTTCCTGTGATGCCATTAATCCTATGCCAAAAATTACTTTTACAACATCTTACGGTAAGTTGATTCATGATTTGTCTCATCCTCTTAAAACAATTAATGCAAATAGCTCGGCTCGTGCTGAACCGGGGTGGTTGACGGTTGGCTATGCTACGCGAAGTTTACAGTCTTCAATTTGGGTTAAAAGTGCAAAGGTAAAAAAAATTGATGATAAAACTACCTGCGTTATGGCAAATGATATTGAAATCTTCTTAGGCTACCAACAGCCAATGATTTATGTGGCAAAAGAAGCGCAAGAAGATATGTGTAAATTTTCGGTCGTTATCAGGCACGAACAAGTGCACCAACGGATTAATAAACTGGCGTTGGACTATTTTTTGCCGTTGGCGGATGAAGCTATTCGAAAAGCTATTGCCGATGTACGCGCGGTTAAGGTATCTTCTCCGCAAGAAGGGCAACAGGCTTTGATGGTGTTATCCAAATATTACCATGCCCGTTTGATGCCGATTTTAGATGAAATGATTAGAGCTGTTGATGCCGAACAAGCCAAACTCGACTCTTTAACCAGTTATAAAATGCAATGGGATATGTGTGATAAATTTAAGGAACGACAACAAAGAGAAAAAACTTTGAAGGAACTGGAAGAAAAAATTAATCACTCCTCACTCTAAGTCTTATTAAAAGCTATAAAAAAGCCCTTCCGAAGAAGGGCTTTTAATTTTAGGCTTGTTCTTTTGATTTTCCTTTACTCCATTCGTAAGTCTTTTCTCGCATAGTTTGGAATAAGATGTAGAGCAAAGGAATAACAATCAGACCGGCGGCCGTTCCGACCAACATTCCGTAAAATACCGGAACGCCGATGGCAATACGGCTGGCCGCACCGGCTCCCGTGGCGATAATCATCGGCCATACACCCAAAATGAAGGTGAAGGCAGTCATCAATACCGCACGGAAACGTTCTTTGGTACCAACAATTGCCGATTTGACAATCGAAGAACCGCGTTCACGCTCTTCTTTTGAAAACTCAACAATCAAAATAGCGTTCTTACTGGCAAGTCCGACCAGCAAAATCAAACCTAATTGAGCGTAAATGCTCAAAGGCAGATTGGTGATGAACAAACCGGTCATGGCACCTAACATGGCTACCGTTACGGAAGTTAATACCGGAAGCGGGGTTGACCAGCTCTCGTATTGCGCAACCAAGAACAAATAACCGAAGGTGATTGCCAAGGCAATGATGTAGCCAATTTGTCCTTGCGTTTGCTTTTCTTGGAAGCTCATGCCGGACCATTCATAACTGAAGCCTTTCGGCAGTTGCAAATTTTCAACCGCGGTCATGGCTTGTCCGGTACTAACGGCCGGTGACTGAATAGCATTGATTGAGGCTGCCGGGTATTGGTTATAACGTTCAACTGTACGCGGACCTAAAATCTTCTTGATGCTTAAGACACTGCCCAGAGCTACCATTTTGCCTTCTTTGTTCTCGACATATAATTCATTAATTGAGTTAATGTCTTTACGATATGTCCAATCAGATTGGATATATACCTTGTTTACTTGAGTACCAAAGTTAACATCGTTGATGTAGCTTGAGCCCAAGTAGTTTTGCAAAAGCGTATAAATATTGCCAATCGGTACGCCCATACTTTCCGCTTTTTGCTTATCAATCGTAATAAACAGTTGCGGGGTTTTGGCCGTATAGGTGGTAAATGCGTATTGCATTTCGGGCATTGAATTCATCTTTTGTAAGACACCTTGCAATGTCGCATCCAGTAAAGACGAATCCGTACTGTTTAGAGATTGCAAACGATAGTCCATACCGCCGCTCGCACCTAAGCCTTGAATTGCAGGAGGTTCAAAGAAGTTAATTTCCGCATTCGGGATATTGGCAACTTTGGCCTTAATACGATTCATAATGGCTGAAGAGTGGAGGTTGGGGTCTGTTCTTTGATCCCATGGTTCCAACACAATAACGGAGAAAGCAACGTTTTCACCGCCGCCACCCAAGATGGAACGACCGGCAATCGTCATAACATTGGCAACGCCTTCTTCATTTTTCAAGTCCGGATAAATTTGGCTGACCAACTTACGTGTACGTTCCATTGATGCACCTTCGGGCAATTGAATATTGGTAAAGATAACGCCTTGGTCTTCACTCGGAATAAATGAAGTTTGACTTATTTTGAGGAAGAAGACGTTGGCTAAAATTAACATTCCCAAGAGGAGGGCAACAACGCTGACTTTGCGACCAACAATTCCAACGATTGAGGCATAACGATCACGGGATTTGTTCAAAAATTGGTTGAACCAGAACAAAGGACCGTGTGTGTAGGGTTTGAGCGGTCGAAGCAGAGTTGCACACAATGCCGGAGATAAGGTTAAGGCATTGACGGAGGAGAAAAATACCGCGGTGGAAATTGCAACGGCGAATTGTTGATAAATTCGTCCGGTGATGCCTCCTAAGAAACCAACCGGCACGAAAATAGCCAACAATACCAAAGTGGTGGCAATGACCGCACTCGATACTTGCTCCATGGCTTTGATGGTGGCTTCTTTCGGAGTTAGGTGTTCGTTTTCCATCAGATAGAGGACACGCTCAACTACCACAATCGCATCATCAACCACCAAACCGATAGCCAAGACCAAACCAAACAAGGTTAACATGTTGATGCTGTAGCCTAAGGCCAACATGACGGCAAAAGTGGCAAACAAGGACACCGGAATTGTGAGTGAAGGAACGAGTGTGGCGCGCCAGTCTTGCAAAAACAGATAGCAAACACCGATAACCAAGATAAAGGTCAAAATAAGTGTGAAGACAACTTCATCAATAGATGCACTAATGTATTTGGTGGCATCGTAGGTGATGTCAACCTTAAAGTCATCAGGAAAATATTGTGACAGTCTTTGCAGTTCAGCCTTAATGCCGGCCATGGTATCAAGAGCGTTTGCGCCTGAGAGCAAGTTAATGGCAACGGCAACGGACGGACTGCCGTCAATGGTGGATTCAACACCATAGTCTTCAACACCGACTTCAACTCTTGCAACATCTTTTAAGTAAACAATACCGCCTTCTTCTGCCGTACGGACGATAATGTTTTGGAAGTCTTCAACTTCATTAATACGTCCTTGGGTTTGCAAGGTATAAGTCATTTGTTGGGTGCCGTCTCCGGGCATGGAACCTACCGAACCAAGAGATGGTTGGTAGTTTTGTCCTTCAATGGCGGAAATTACCGAGCTTGCCGGCAATTTCAGAGCGGTTAATTTGTTGGTGTCCAACCAAACACGCATGCTCAAAGGCGAGGCGTGAACTTGGACTTCACCCACACCATATACACGGCTTAAGTTGTCTTTGATGTTGTTTTGAACATAGTCACTCAAAAACATTCTATCATGGGTTTTGTTGGGCGAATAAACCGTTAAGAAGCCTAAGGTATCCGAAGAACGACGCTTTACCGTTAAGCCTTGTCTTTGAACGGATTCCGGCAATTTGGAAAGGGCTTGTTGAATACGGTTTTGGACTTTTACTTGAGCCATATCCGGATCGGTGCCGACGGCAAAGGTTACGCTTAAGGAATAAGAACCTGAGTTTTCGGAAGAAGAATCCATGTATAACATGTTTTCAACACCGTTAATTTCTTGTTCCAGCGGAATACCAACCGTTTTGGCGATAACTTCAGCACTGGCTCCGGGGTAAGAGGCACTAACCACCACCATCGGCGGCGTGATTTCAGGATATAAGGCAATCGGTAATGAAAATACCGAAATAAGACCTGCTAAGGTTAACACGATGGAAATTACCATCGCAAAACGAGGTCTTTCAATGAATATTCTTGAAAACATCCTTAGTTACCTTCCGTGTTGGTGGTGAGTAATTCGGCTTTTACTTTTTGACCGTTTTGGACTTTTTGCAGACCTTGGATAATGACTTTATCGTCATCTTTAAGGCCGGATTTGACAACTTGCATATCACCAAAGACTTCGCCTAATTCAACACGGCGTTGTTCGGCAATGTTGTCGGGGGTTACAACCATAACATAGTTGCCGTGTTCGTCTTGAGCAACAGCGGCTTGCGGAATCAAAATTGCTTCAACGCCTTTGGTGTTGCCAATCAAAACTTGAACATAGGCTCCCGGAATCAGCAAGCCTTGTTCGTTGCCATATTCATTATAAACCGCAATGGTGGCAGTGGTGGTGTCAATCTCATTGTCGGTAAAACGGGATTTGAGGTGATTGACCAAGCGTTTGCCGTTTGGCAAAATCAGCTCACTGCTAATCGGTGAGGTTTCGCCTCTTTCGGCAGCCAAATTTCTTTCGCGGAAGTCAACCAAATCTTTATCCGTAATTGAAAAAGCAATACGAATCGGGTCGGTTTGAACAATACGGGCTAAAGTTTGTGTCGAGGAGTTAACATAGTTGCCTTCTGTTACTAAAGCTTTACCAATGTAACCGGTGAACGGAGCTTTGATTTCGGTATAGCCCATATCAATCTTGGCTAATTCCAAATTTGCTTCGGCTTGCTTTACGGCGGCTTTGGCTTGGAGGTAATTGCTTTCAGATGTATCAAGTGTTGCTTTGGAGGCGTAGTTTTGGCTGCTTAAAGATTTTTGGCGCTTGTAGTCTCTTTCGGTTTTGACTAAATTTGCTTGAGCACTGGCAAGTTCTGCCTCTCTTAACTCTAAGGTGGCCAAATAACGCTTTTGTTCAATCACAAACAAAACATCGCCTTGTTGAACCAGACTCCCTTCTTGAAAGAGGACTTTCTCAACATAGCCGGTAACTTGCGGACGTAAGTCAACCGAATTAATGGCCTCAACATGCCCAATGTAATTTTTCTTTGGGGAAATATCGCGTTTTTCTACCCCTTGAATCAGGACATAGGGTTCGCCTTGACCCATACCCATCATAGGCATTTGCGGGGTGAGTCTTCCTTTGAGATACCATCCGGCGGCGACACACAGCAGAAGTATGACCGTCTTACGGATGATTGTGCGTTTGTTTATGGTGACAATCTGCATGTTAGTTATCCTCTTTTGTCTTTAATGATTTGAATATTAATTGAAAACTTTGTTCGGTTAATGTGGGAAAATCTCCGTGGTAATTTTTGCCAATGGCAAGGTGCAATATGCCGTCCCACAAGGCAATGATGATTTGGGCCGTGCCGGCAACGTCCGTCTCTTTATTGATTTCGCCGGTGGCAATGCAATTTTTCAGAACTTTGGTAATCATTTCTTGATGAAAGTTTCTGATTTGGTTTATCGGGCCGGATATGTTAAGTGTGTTAAACAGGCCCTCCGACCACTCCATTTGGTACATTACAAAAAACAAAAATTTGCGAAAGATGGACACTTCTTGTACCATCTTGGCTTCGTACTTAAAGTAGCGCAATAAGTCGTTTAGGGTTTTGACTTCGGAAATTTCTTGATTTATGGCGGCCTGATTGTGCTCAAATGCCTCTATTATCAAGGCTTTGATAATATCGGGTTTGTTGCGAAAATGCCAATAAATCGCCCCTTTGGTGAGATTTATCTTTTTGGCTATCTCATCAAATGTGGTACGGGTGTAGCCTTTTTCGCAAAACATATCCAATGCGGCCACAAGTATCGTTTCCCTAGTTTGTTGGGCTTCTTCTTTTGTCTTTCTAGCCATTGTTTTTGTTACCTTTTAAATATATACATTCGTGGAGGTATATATCTTATTTTTCCTCATTGTACAAGTATTTTTTTAATATTTTATGAATCTCAGAGACTAGTTTTTGCAGGGGGCAAAAATGTCTAAATCGGCATTATAAATGCTGGTTTTGATGCCGCTTAAGCCCAAGATAGAGTGAAAAATGTTATCTTGCGAATGTGGTTTGGCGGCATTGGTTTTTAGGCAAGATTTGTTAATGCCAAAATCATGTGCAAAGGAATCGGACATCCAGACCAAAAACGGAATATCTTTTTGCTCTTTGGGGGCGGTGTCATAGGGAGCCGAGTGTAAGAACATGCCGTTTTCACCTAATGATTCACCATGGTCGGAAATGTAAATCATTACCGTATTATATTTATCGGAGAGCTGTTGCAGTTTTTCAATCGTTTGGGCCAAAAACATACTGGTATAGTAAATTGAATTGTCATAGACATTTACCAAAGATTCTTGACTGCAATAAGGGAAATCTTTTTGCAAGCATATCGGGGTGTAAAGCTCGGCTGACTTGGGATAATGTTCGGAATATGCCGGACCGTGGCTGCCCCTTTGGTGCAAGACGATTAACGCATCTTTGCCAAAGTCTTGCATCCGTTCATCGAAGTTTTGCAACATTACCTCATCTAGGCAGAATTTTCCGGTTTTGCAGGGGTCTTCCAGTTCTACGCGGTCACATACATTTTGACAGCCGGTGTTGTTTTCGCGCCACAAAACTTTGTAGCCGCTTTTTTCCATAACATCCAGCAAGTTTTCGGTATATATTTCAGAGCCGGCTTTGAATTGGGGACGGCTGTCTTTGGAAAACAAGCAAGGTACGGCAATGGCCGTGGAGGTGCCGCAAGATGTGGTATCGCTATAATATATAATGTCTTTTAAATATGGATTGAGCGGTTCATTGGTGGGACGATGATAGCCGCGCAAAGAAAAATTGGCGGCGCGGGCGGTTTCGCCAACAACAAAGATAAACAGATTTTTCTTATTGTTTTTCCAATATTTTTGCGTTTGTGCATCTTCGGCAATTTTGATTAAATCGGGGCGGGGTTTGGCTTTGATTTTGATAACAGAAATGATTGACCCGATATAGCCGGACGGTGCCAAATAGTAGCGCAAATTGCGGTTGGAATCCAAAAAGCGGTGTGTGGTTTGAAAATTGCCTAAGGCAATAAGGGAGGCCACTAACAGAGCGGCGAATCCGGCTTTGATTTGTGGTTTAAGCGGAGATGCAATGATTTGGGTTTTGGTAATCAAATAGCTCGGTAGCAGTCCAAACAAAACGAAAATAACAAGAAATTTGAGGTTGAGCAAATCTTTGACTTCGGCCGCATCCGTTCTCAGAACATTTAAAAACATTATCTTGTCCAGAGCGGCATTGTATAAAAACATAAAATAAAAAGCCAGAGCGTTGCAGATGACTAAAAAAATGGCCAAAGGTTTGCGCAAACGACCGTGAAATAAGATACTGCAAGCCAGAAATAATATCATCCAGAGGCTTAGAAACAGGCCGCTCATAAACCAAATGTCTTCCCGAAATTCAGCAGCGTGTTTGAAAAAAACACCGTTATAAAGGATAAGTGTCAGCCCCGCGTAGAGAAGGTTGAATTTGATGCTGTCCAATGTAAAAATAAAGGGTTTATTGAGAAAGTTGAAAAGTTTTTTTAGCATAGTCGATACTCTTTATTTTCTTTAGGAGAAAAGTTCTCCTTGGTGATTGTCGTTTAAAACATTGATTGCCTCTTTGACAATAGCGATGGAAACGGCGCGTTTTTTGGCCAAAGAGATGTTATCTATTTCGGCAACCAGCTTGCAGGCATAAGCAAACGAACGTTGTGTGTTGTGAAGCATATAGTTTATGACTTCGGGCGCTACCGTGATTTGGCGGTCGGTAAATAGTTTTAAAAACAAGGCTGAGAGCATTTCATCGTCAGGCTCGTTAATGGCTACGGAGGGTACTATATTCATTCGTGACTGCAGGTCAGGTAAGTGAAATTTGAGTCTTGCCGGGGCTTGTTGTGAGGTGAATAAAATATATCCGCCTTCGTTGCGGTAATGATTGTATAAGTGAAACAGTGCCTCGTTATCAATATCTTCGGTTAAGTCTTCCACAATTAAGCATTGGCAAAGGTTGAAGTATTCCAAAGTCTCAAAATGGATGTCTTTGGCTTTGATACAAGGTATTTTATAGGGCCAATGGGTCAGGGTGGAAACCGTGTGGGCAAAAATGGTGGCTAGGTGGGTCTTGCCGCACCCTTCGGGGCCATAGATACAAATGGCAAAAAACGGCCAATCCGGCCAACTATCCACCAGTTTGAAGGCTTCATAATTGCAGGCGGCAATCATAAAGTCTTCTTTGCCCATGTAGGGTTCAGGTATAAATTCAAGCGGCAGTTGTCCCGAAAAATCCGAAGCGCTCATCTTATCCTCTATTTTTGGTTCAATACGTCAAAAACCTTTTTGGTCAGGTCGCCTAAGCTAAAGGGTTTGGCCATAAACTCAAAATCTTGTGAGCCGGCAAGCTCGCGACGGGCAATTTCTTCCGAATAGCCCGATGCCAAAATAATTTTGATGTTCGGTACTTTGGTTTTGACTATACCGGCCAATTCCGCACCGCTCATGCCGGGCATGACCATATCGGTGACCAAAAGATCAAAATCGGTTTCTTTTTCTAATTGTTCTAGCGCATTCTCGGCCGAATTGCAACCTATTACCTCATAGCCTTTTTTCTTGAGGGCACGAACGGCAAAGGTTCTGACCGAATCCTCGTCTTCTACAAACAAAATTTTAATGTCTTTGGCCTCATGATTGGGTTCATTGTTGCGGTCAATGGCTGAAACATTGAGCCCAAAAATGATTTTTTGATTAATGTTGACCGGAGAGGTGCGCTTTTCCTGAACGGTGAGAATCGGCGTACCGTCTTTGGCGGTTATGCGCTCTTTGGTTTCGGTCGGGGCTTGTTCTTCTTCATCGGTATTTTTTTCAAACCGCGGCAGGTGAATTGAAAAGGTGGTGCCTTGTCCGACCGTACTATTTACTTTGATAAAACCTTCGGTTTGACGAACAATACCATATACCGTGGCCAAGCCTAATCCGGTGCCGGAACCGACAACATTTTGTTTGGTGGAAAAGAAGGGGTCAAAAATACGACTCAGGTTTTCTTTGGGAATGCCACAGCCGGTGTCTGTGACATCAATCACAACAAATTCTCCCGGCTTGATGGTATCAGCTCCAAACTGGTAGGGCGTGGTTAGGGTTTCAACATGTGTGGTAATACTTAATGTGCCGTTGCCTTCCATGGCGTCTTTGGCATTGACGGCTAAATTAATAATCACTTGTGAAAACTGAACCGGGTCAACACGGATGAACCCTAAATCGTTGCCGTGATAAAAATGCAGTACAATTTGCTCGCCTAAAATACGTTTTAACATTTGGCTGAGTTCGACGAAGTTTTCCGTAACGTCGATTAATTTGGGTTTGAGCGGCTGCTTTCTGGAAAAAGCAAGTAATTGCCTTACAAGTCCGGCGGCACGATTGGCGTTTTGCTTGATTTGAATAAGATCGGCAAAAGACGGGTCGCCGACACCGTGGCGTTGCAACAATAAGTCACAAAAACCAATCATGGCGGTGAGCAAGTTATTAAAGTCGTGGGCAACACCGCCGGCCATTTGTCCCATGGCTTGCATCTTTTGGGCTTGAGCAAATTGCATTTCCAGACTCTTTTGTTGAGTGGCATCAATCACATAGACGACTAACCCGTCAATTTGCTCGGGGTGTGCGGTATGGAGTTTTTGCATGGGGCTGAGGTAAAGCGAGGCAATCTTTTCGCTCTTGTCCAGTGTGATGTGAATATCAATGGCCTTGGAGAGCTGGCTGGTGCCATCCATGGCGTTGATTTCTTTTTGCAGAATTTCACAATCTTCGGGGCGGATGTAGTCAAATATCTTTTTATTGATGATTTGGTCTTTGGCGCGGTCTAGGAATTTTTCAACCGCGGAATTGCAATTTTCAATGGTTCCGTCAATGTTAATAAAGGCAATGCCGACCGGCGCATCGTTAAACAACCAGCTGATTTCATCTAACGAGTGTTCCAAATTTTGTTTGAGTTCGGTATCGTTTGGTAAATCATTAATCATAACGCCGCGGAACTTAATGTCTTTTTCCTCGCGGAAACTTTCTTGGGCAACATAGTATTCTTGCGTGTTGTTGGCGGCATCTATGAGGTAAAGCGTGCCTTTCCAGAGAGAGTGCTTTTCGGGCAATTCGCAATGCGGACTTAAAAAACGCCATAAATTTTCACCAATGATTTCTTCGCGGTTATAGCCCAGAGCTTGTGCCAGAGCATGATTGCAATATTCAATGCGGTAGTCTTCATTACAAGTATAAACCCCGACCGGAAGATAGTCTAAAAAGTCGTGCAGAGATTTGCGCTCTTCTTGAAATACCTGCTCCATGTTTTTGGCGGCGGTGATGTTTTCAAGTTTCCAATAAATGTAGGTATATTTCTTAATGGCTTTTATGGAAAATTTGCCTTCAAAAATATCGGTTTTTTTCAAGTATATCGGTTTGATGCTGATTGTGTACCATTCTTCGGGGGTGAAGATTTTCGAATCGGAGGATGCGGAATATAGCGCTAAAGTGACTTTTTCCGTAACCAAATTGTTGTATGCGGTTTTGAGGCGGAAAAATGCCGATGAATTGCCGGCTTGATTGGATAAGTGTTGCTCCAAATAGCTGAGCAGATTGTTGTTGTGGAACATTTCTTGCGCTAGGTCATTTTGTATGACCGGCTCACCGGAGGGATTATCAATGCGGATAATCTCATATTTGTTTTTAATGATTTCGTTGGCAAAACCGCCATAAGTGATGGCTTCTTCCGCGGCATTGATGGTCTTGATGGTGAGGGACAAACAACATACCGTGGTGAGAATAAAGGCAAATACCAAAAGAAGTCTATATTCCGGATACATCAGAAATAAGACTAAGGAAATGGTCAGAAAAATGAGTGCATAAGCCAAGAGTATCAGGCGATTTTGCAGTAATTTATCAGGTCTGGGGGTTTTTAAGCTGCATAACATATCCTATTACCTCGGCTACGGCTTTAAAGTGTTCTGAGGGTATCATTTGGTCGATTTCAACAGAGGCGAATAACGCTCTGGCGAGTGGCGGATTTTCCACTATCGGAATATCGTGTTCTTCGGCTATCTCGCGAATCTTAAGCGCGATGTTGTCTAAACCCTTGGCAACAACTATCGGCGCATCCATTTTATCCATTTTATATTCAAGTGCAACCGCATAATGCGTCGGGTTGACAATTATTACATCGGCTCGAGGAACCGCATCCATCATGCGGTGGCGCGCTCTTTCCATGCGAACCTGGCGAATACGGGATTTGACCAAAGGGTCTCCTTCGGTTTGTTTGTATTCGTCTTTGACTTCTTGTTTGGTCATGCGCAATTTTTTTAAGTGGCTGTATTTTTGGTAGGCAAAGTCTGCAACGGCAATGATGAGCGTGGCAATCACAACCGTGAAAATAAGTAAAACAACAACCTTGTGGATATAGGCCAAAATTGCCATCGTTTCCATGGTGGGCATAAGGTTGACATTTTCAAGATAGGGGCGGATGACAAGAATCGACACAAAGGCGATCACGGTGATTTTGATAATGCCTTTTAAGCTCTCAACAATTTTTTTCATGTTGATAAATTTCGGCAGGGCGGCAAAGATATTTAATTTGTTCCAATCAGGTTCCAGTTTCTTTGGCGCAAAGACAAAACCGGTTTGGGCAATGCTGGCAAAAAGCCCCAAAACCATAAAAATTGCAAAAGGAATCCCTAAAATTTTGAAAATGCCTAATGCCACATGAAACAAGAGCAGTTGCAGGTGTTTGGGGTCGGTGGGGATAGTTTCCGGAGTTTCGATGAATTTGACGGACATGATGTAAAACCACTTCATCAACAGTGGTAACAACAGCCAGACCACAAAAAGCATGCCCAACAACATAATGAAACTTTTGGCATCTTGCGAGAGCGCAACATCACCTTCTTCTTTGGCTTTGGATATTTTTCGTTCCGACGGTTCTTCGGTTTTCGAGGCTTCGTCATCGTCTTCGGGGACCATGCTTCTTCCTTTCTATTCCAAAAAACGCTTCAGACCCTGTTCATAGTATCTTATGAACCAAAGAATCATCATCGGGGTGGTTATGAGCAATAAGCCTACGCCTAAGTAGATTTGCAAAGGCAGTGAGAGAAAAAAAATGTTTAATTGCGGCATGAGGCGTGAGACCAATCCCATACCGACATAAAACACAATCGAAAAGGCTATAAACGGAGAGCCAATCTTAAAGCCCATGATAAAACTCTCGTTGAGGCTTTGGCTGGCAAAGTTTGAAAAATCAGCTACCGGTAAGGGAGAACCTACCGGAAACAGCGTATAACTATCTATAACCGCACTGAGCATAAGGTGGTGAAGGTCGGTGACAAATACAACCGTTAACGCCAGAATCGTGAGAAAAGTTTCAATTACGATACTTTGGGTTTGAAAAGCAGGGTCAAAAATTTGGGCATTGGAAAAGCCGATTGCTTGTCCGATAAAGTTACCGCATAAGTTAAGTGCGGAAAACAGAATTTGCATTATGACGCCAAAGAAAATGCCGTAGATGATTTCAAACAAGTACATTTGTATGCACTCTAAGGTGTCACTTGGCTGAGGCGGTAATTTATCACTTAAAAACGGAACCAAAACCAAAGAAATGGCCAAGGCAATCGAAAGACGCTGGCGGACATTAATATAAGATGCCGAAAAGCCCGGCATTAACATTAAGGCCGAACCAATACGCAAAAAGACCAAAATAAATTTATATATTTCTTGGTTTAAGAGCTCTGTCATAACCCGCCGCCGGTGATGATTTTATCAAACAAATTGTCTGACAACATTTGCATTTGTCCCAACATAAACGGAAACAACAAAATAATGGCCACAAATACGCCTAAAATTTTGGGTACAAAGGCCAGAGTCATTTCTTGAATTTGGGTCAAGGCTTGGAAAATACCGATAATCAAACCAATGAAGAGGGCTACTAACAATATCGGTGTTACCACTTTCAATAAGGTGAAAATGGCTGTGCGAGCAATTTCTAAAATTTCTACTTCATTCATGAGCGGTATCCTATTCCAAAGGCGTCAGTTTTTCAAAATAGCGGTGGTTTTCAAGTCCGGTTAAAAAGGCTCCGTCATAGCCCGATTGAATTAACCCTCTAAAGTAACGCGACATATATCCTTTCCACTCAGTGGTCCAATAGCGGGTGATAATGCCGTGCTCGTCAGATAAAGACGGGCGAACCAACCATGCCGGAGAACCGATTTTCCATCCAGGTTGCCAATAAAAGGCATTGTCTTTGGCCTCGGTAACGCTAAAGCGTGCCAGAAGTTGGCGTCTGGTGCCGTTCTTTTTATATTTCATAGAGTTGATTTCGTCTGGCGTGAAAGGCGTTTTGTTTCTGAAATAGGGCTCAATTACCACCACATCATAGTTGGAGGCGCGGACGGCATCAATAAAGTCTTGTTTATCGGCATACAAATCATCTTTGAGCAAAAATGAAATATTTTGTGCCGATTTAAGGTCAAAAATATTTTTGGCACTTTCTTTGATTATCGGTTGAGCTACAATCTTCTTAAATGCCGTGTTGGCGTTGATGAAGGCATAAAGCGGCGTGCCTTCTTTGAGGGATGAAGCAATGGCTTTATCAAAAGATTTTTCATCAGCGCATTCATCAATTGAGAAGAGCTTGAGGTGCTCCTGACGGATTATCGGCGAAACGGCCCGATTGGAACAAAAGTAGTTGTTAACGGCAATCGCATCAATACTTCTTAAATATTCGGCTGAAGCAGAGCCAACAACAGGTTCAAACTCAGGAGAGGTTTGTTTGAGGTTGAGCAAAAAAGACGGGTCATCTACATTTTGTCCTTCATTGCGCGCCTTAAGATAGCCTTCCAAATGATATTCCCAAAGGCTTTTGGTGAGCAAGTCTTGACCTTCATGCACCATAATTTGAAAGTCAGGCTTATTGGCCTTGGCATAGTGTGCCAAACCGGTGATATTTTCTCTTAACAGATTGCGATAGTTGATAATTTCTGTTGGGGCTACAACCATGTTTAGCAGTTGTTCTTCTTTGGTGTAGGGATGAATATTGTCAAAACCGTATAGCCCAGCATACGCGCTTGATGAGACTATCAGCGCGCTGCCAAAAACTATCGCTATTAAGGGGCTAGGTAATGACATCTGCGTGTTGTTTCCCTGTGCGTGGTGTGATTTCTGCAATTTCCATCGCAATGGCTAAAATCGGCTTGAGCATGGTAAGCGGGTCTTCCGATAATTTGTTTTGCTCGTATTTTTCCAAATAAACGCGCAAAGTTGCGCCGCTTGAGCCCGTTCCCGATAAACGGTAAACAATGCGTGAACCATCGGTAAATTTAACAATTAAGCCGTTTTGGGTGCTCGAATTATCAACCGGGTCATGATAAACAAAGGGGGCCGCTTCGGAGACTTTGTAGCCGTTAAATTTTTGATTATTAAGAGAAGGAAGTTTGGCTTCCAAGTCGCTCATTAACTTATCGGCAACGGCAGTGTCCAATCCCTCAAAGTCAAAACGCATATAATAGCTGCGGCCGTATTTTTGCCAATGTTCGCGGGTGATTTGTTCAACCGATTTGCCGGTGGCGGCAATGATGTTGAGCCAGAACAAAATGGCCCAGATGCCGTCTTTTTCACGAATATGTGCCGAGCCGGTACCAAAACTTTCTTCCCCGCAGAAAGTGATGCGTTGCGAATCCATCAGATTTACAAAATATTTCCAACCGGTCGGAACTTCGTAGTAGCCAATATTGTGCGCTTTAGCCACGCGGCTGACGGCAGTTGAGGTGGCGGCTGATTTGGCAACGCCGAATATGCCGTTTTTATAGGCCGGAATGTATTGATAATTATCGGTTAAAATGGCTAAGCTGTCTGACGGGGTAACGAAAAACTTTTTACCCAAAATCATATTGCGGTCGCCGTCGCCATCATTGGCACCGCCAAAATCAGGTGCAGAATCGGAGAACATTAAATCAACCAATTCTTTGGCATAAACCAAATTCGGATCCGGATGCAGGCCGCCAAAATCAGGCAAAGGTTTGGCGTGAACCACGCTGCCTTTAGGGGCGCCTAAAATCTCTTCAAAAATACGGATGGCATAAGGACCGGTGACGGCGTTCATGGCATCAAAACGCATGGTGAAGCCTTTGGCAAACAAGGCTTTGATGGCCTTGAAGTCAAAAATATGTTCAACCATTTCAACATAGTCAACCACCGGGTCGATAACTTCAATTTCCATCGTTCCTAAATGTTGGGTGCCAAGCTGTGATAAGTCAATGTCGGGTGCATCATAGATTTTATATTCACGAATCGCCAAAGTATTGGCATAAATCTTATCGGTGACGGAGGCCGGAACTTGTCCGCCGGTTTGGTTGGAATATTTAATTCCGAAATCGCCGTTTTCACCGCCCGGATTGTGGGAGGCTGACAGCACAAAACCACCATCGAGTTTGTTTTTTAAGATGATGTTGGAGCCGGCCGGTGTCGAAACAAAGCCGTTTTGGCCGATGACCAGCTTTTTGACCCCGTTGGCTGCGGCCATTTTGATGATTTTTTGGATGGCAATGTCATTATAAAAACGACCGTCGCCACCGACTAAAAAGGTTTTGTCATCTAAGCGCCCGATTGCGTTGAATATGCTTTGCATAAAGTTTTCAACATAGTTGGGTTGCATGGCAATTTTGGACTTTTTTCTCAAACCTGCCGTGCCCATTTTTTGGTCGGTGTAAGGGGTCGTTGAAATTGTGGTAATCATTGCTTATCCTTTACATTGTTTGATTTTAATTGTGTTGAGTTTAGCACTTCTTTGCTTAAACTCAAGAGGGAACATAGTTATTAATAACCGATTATTTTGCTTCTTTGGCAGGGCAAATTTTTTGGTAAAACTCGTTTGCATATGCAAATTTGGAATTTTGGGCAATTTGAGCAAACAGTTGCAGACGGGAGGATAAAAGTTGAGAGCTGTTGGCAAGGCCGGAGCTTAGCCCTAAAATTTTTGTAATTTCCGCCGGGCTATACTCTTGAGGGTAGGTCGTATCCTCTAGTTGTTGGTGCGAAAATTTGTGTTGCAATACTTTTGCATAGATGCCGTGTCCGGCTTTTTTGAAACAACGGATGAGCAGATAGTTGTGGGCTAAGGTGAGGCTTAAACCCAAAATAATTACGGAGAGGGCAATCTTTAGGTAAAAAGATGTTGCGGTCAACCAAGCAAAACCGGCATAAAACAAAAATCCCCATAATAGATTGAACTTGGATGAAGAGGGGTAGCAAACATAGATTTTGCGCGATTTTTTAGTAGTGAAAGAGGTAATAAACAGGTTTACGGCATAGCCGACACCCAGAAAAAACATCAGATAAGCTAATTCTTTCATGCTTATTCCGGACAGATGAATTCGGCCAAAGCCCTGATTTCACGTTTGGCAGCAATGTGTGAAACGCTCATTTTGCGCTTTAATTCTGGGGCTTGCATATCCAAAACCGTCAGCCCTTCCAAAAAGAGTTCTTTGTAGATGACTCTGTCCTTAAATCCCGGTGTTATGCGGAAGCCATAGAGCTTGGAGAGTTTTGCCAAATAATCAAAAAACAGCGTTTTATTGTGGGAATTTAAGGCTGAAATTTTGTTGCCGACGACTATCCAGTTGAGGTAGGTTTTGCCTTGCGAGGCCAGATATTTTTTGACTTCCCAAATGTAGCTGGCATAGTGTCCGGGCTTGCCAATGTGTCCGGATTCAAAATCAATTTCTGACAAGACATTGAGGTCAATTAAGCTATCTGATATCGGAGTGATGAGGGTATCGGCAAATTTGTGGGCTTCTTCAAAGAGGTAATTTTTGTTACCCGGTGTATCAATGATGATGGCGTCATAACAAGGAATTAATTTGCTGATTTCGTGACTGATGCGTCCGCGGTCGGCCGGAATCAACGTATAATTCTCTTGAGGCTCAAATTTATAGTGTGCCGGAATCGGAAGGTTTAGTTTGTGGTTCTCACAAAAACGTTGGCGGTTTTCAATATAGCGCGAAAGTGTGCCTTGGCGCCCGTCCATATCAATGGTGGCAACCGAAAAACCTTCTTGCAGTAACTTAATGGCTAAGTGCATGGAAATGGTAGATTTTCCGGTGCCGCCTTTTTCGTTACTGACGACGATAATATGTGCTTTTTTTTGTGGTTCCATTAGTATTGACTATTAGCAAGCAAGAGTGGGTTATCGTTCTTTATGGCAACTACAATACATGATTTATTTTTGCGTTTCAAGTTCTGGCAGGCTTTATCCGCAGTTGATTTTTCCATACCGACAATTTTGGAACGATAAATAATGGCTGAACCATTGGCCACCGGCTCAATATCTATGGGATTAGAGGCTAATTTTTTGGCTTCGGATTTAATTTTCAAAGCGTAATTTCTGGCCTTTGAATAGTTTGAAAACGCGCCGACCTGAATGCCCCATTGAGCGTCATCTTCAGCTTCGTTTTCGGCTTGAGGTGCCGGTGCTTCCCAATCTGAGGCTTTGTCTTTGGTGCTGACAGAGGCGGTTTGCGTCGTGCTTTCTTCCTTAATGACTTTGTTGCTTTCAAGGCTTGCATACATGTTGGAATCTTTGATGCGGTCATTTAAGGCTAATCTTTTGAGGCCTTTTTCCATCATGTTAGCTACATATCGGTCGCGGGCTTTGGCGGTGTTGTGTCCCATGGTAACGGCAATGACACGGTGTCCGTCACGTTGTGCCGAGGTGATGATATTGAAGCCTGCGGCATTGGTAAAGCCGGTTTTCATACCATCTGCCCCTTCAAATGTTTTGAGGATATTGTTGTGGGTATAGATGGTTTTGCCTTGATAGGTGAATTTTTTTAACGAGAAGAGCTTATAGTATTGCGGAAAATGGTGATACATGGCGGCAGCAAGCAAAGCCATATCACGAGCCGTGGTTTTTTGGGCTTTGTTAGGCAAGCCGTTGGCGTTACGAAAAGTGGTGTTTTTCATCCCTAATTCTTTGGCAACCTTGGTCATGGTTTGTGCAAAGTTTTTTTCACTGTAGCCTAAATTTTCTGCCAAAACCGTGGCGCAATCATTGGCGGATTTAACAATTAGGGCCTCAATGCAAGTTTTGACCTTTACGGTCCCGCCGGCTCGAAGACCTAATCTGGAAGGAGCCATATTGGCCGCATGGCGGCTGACTTTTAAGTCGTCGTCTAATTTGATAATGCCTTTATTGAGCGCATCAAAAGTAATGTATAAGGTCATGACTTTGGTGAGAGAAGCCGGATAACGCAGTTCATCTGCATTGGAGGATGACAAAATATCACCGCTTTCGGCATCAATAATAATTGATGAGGTCGAGGCAGAAGCCGGCTTTGAAGCCAACAAAAATAACCCTAAGCCGCAGAGCGCATACAGGGTTTTGTGTACAAATGTGAATTTGTTAAACGTTACCATTATTCTTTTCTTTTTCTTTGAAAATTTCTTGTGTTTAGTATTAGCGCGAAAAAGCAAATAAATTATTAATTTCCGGGGACCGTGCTAATTTTTTTATAAATCGTGTTTTGATGTTATTTTTTAGCTTGACTTTATTTATTATTGTTTGTAAAACTCAATGGCAATGGCGAACGTAGCTCAGTTGGTAGAGCCCCGGTTTGTGGTACCGGTTGTCGTGAGTTCGAGCCTCATCGTTCGCCCCATTTAAAAATCTCCTCACAAAGGAGATTTTTTGTTTTTTAAATCGCGAGGCTCGAACTTTCAGTTCGTCTGGCTCGTAAGCTCAATGAGATTTCGCTAACTCGCTGCGG
>CALXOP010000080.1 GCA_944390035.1 uncultured Alphaproteobacteria bacterium
CCAAATAGGTTATTTTGCGTCTTGGCAGACCGCAAAAGTCTAACCTATTTGGAGCGCTTTGTCATCCTCACCGCTATAAGCTTTACTGAACCACGCGTCTAACGCGTGGTTTTCTTGTTACAAAAAAAGAGCCCGAATTCCAAAGGAATAAGGGCTCTCATGGCACGGCGAACCTATTTTCACAAACAAGTCGGCCTTCAAGAAGTTGCATTTTTATGTTAGTTTATCTTTCGCTCTAAGAAAAAAAAGACAATTCCTTTCATTATCCTGAAATTGTCTTTTTGCTGAACACGGCCGAATTTCACAATCAGGCGGTATCCAATATATATATAAGCCAGAAGTAATTTCCAAATAAAACTCCAACCCCTAATTATCACAACCAAGAATTGGAGCAACTTAAGCAAAGAAAGCAGTCGCAGCATTTATTTGCAAAAGTTAATAAACAAGTAAAGCTACTCTATGAAGATATGTTACGCTTCTTCACAGAGGGAAACCTAAATGGCAGTAAAGGCTTCCTTGGCTAAAATTTGAGATGAAATTATTTTAGTGACTCTCACGAGTAACTAAAATAATATATTATGACTAAAACAATAGACAACATAATTCAAATTCGAGCGCAATGTAGCTTTTTTTTATAATTTTGTCAATAAAAAAAATTTAAAAATAAAAAAACAGATATTACAATATGTTACAAACAATTTTAGGCCAAACAAAAAGCCCCGCCAAAATCTTGACGGGACTTTTTTGTAAACGTTAAAGATTAATCCATCTTTTTCGGTTCAATGCGCATTCTATAGAAAGATCTCCATACGAAAATCAAACCAATCAAGAAGAATACGGCACCCAGGCCCAAAGAAACGCAACGCGGCGCAGCCACGGCCATTTCTACGGCCAACAAACCAAACAAGGTCGTAAACTTAATAATCGGGTTTAATGCAACCGATGAAGTATCTTTATACGGGTCGCCCACGGTATCACCGACAACGGCGGCATCGTGCAAAGCCGAACCTTTTTCGTGCAAATCAACCTCAACTACTTTTTTGGCATTATCCCAAGCACCGCCGGCATTAGCCATATACAGAGCTTGATACAGGCCGAATATAGCAATTGAAATCAAGTAACTTGCAAACAAGTTCGCATCAAAGCAAGCAAAGGCGATGGTGAAAGAGAAAATCACAATAAAGATATTGAGCATTCCCTTCTGCGCATAGATTGTGCAGATTTTAACCACGCTCTTCGAATCTTCAATAGATGCGGCCTTTTTGGTATTGAGTTTAATATGCTCTTTAATATAGTTAACCGCACGATAAGCACCGGTTGAAACAGCTTGCATAGAAGCACCCGAGAACCAGTAAATAACCGCACCGCCAAGCATCAAACCAAACAATACCATTGGGTCAAGCAAGTTTAGTTGCAGGTTGAGCAACAAAATGATTGAGAAAATCATGGTTGTTGCACCGATAACGGCCGTACCGATTAACACCGGTTTAGCGGTAGCCTTAAAGGTATTACCGGCCGAGTCATTTTCTTCCAGTAATTGCTTACCGGTTTCAAATTCAGGTTCAAAACCATATTCCTTCTTAATTTGTTTATCGATTCCCTTAATTTGCTCAATTTGAGAAAGTTCGAATACGGATTGAGCATTATCGGTAACCGGACCATAGCTGTCAACGGCGATTGTAACCGGTCCCATACCGAGCATACCAAAGGCAACCAAACCAAAGGCAAACACGGTCGGATAAACCATATAAGCGTCTAAGCCTTCACGAGCGGCGAAGAAAGCCACAACCATCAAGCCGACCATAACCAAACCTTTCCAGAAAGCGGAGAAGTTACCGGCCACAATACCTGAAATAATATTCAAGGAAGCACCGGCTTCACGGCTGGCATTAACGATTTCTTGAACGTGTTTAGATTTAGACGATGTAAAGATTTTGGTAAATTCCGGAATAATAGCGGCGGCAAAAGTACCACAGCTGATAATCACAGCCAATTTCCACCACAAATCTTCACCCATATCACCAATCATCACATAAGAAACACCGAAGGTAACCAAGATAGAGATGATTGAAGTCATCCAAACCAAAGAGGTTAAAGGTGTTTCAAAGTTAAATGACTTGGCTTTACCGAAAATCATTTTGCAAGCACCGTTGTTAATCATATAAGCCACGATTGATGTCACAATCATCAACAAGCGCATAGCAAAAATCCAAACAATCAAGCGGGCTTGAATATCAATACCGCCGGCCATTTGGGTCAATTCACCGTTTGGAGCATACATCATACCGGTAGCCAAAACAATAAAGCTGATAAGAGCCACACCGGTTACACCGTAAGTTTCAAAACCATCGGCAGTCGGACCGACGGAGTCGCCGGCATTATCACCGGTACAATCGGCAATCACGCCCGGATTTCTGGCATCATCTTCATCAATTTTGAAAATAATTTTCATCAAATCGGCCCCGATATCAGCAATTTTTGTAAAGATACCGCCGCAAATTCTCAAAGCGGAAGCACCCAAAGATTCACCGATGGCAAAACCGATAAAGCAAGCACCGGCGCTGTCTCTCGGAACGAACAACAAAATCACAATCATCATGATGAGTTCGACACAAATCAACAACACGCCGATAGACATACCGGAGCGCAAAGGCAAGCTCATAACTTCATAAGGTTTAGCTTTCAAGGACAAGAAAGCGGTTCTGGAGTTAGCATAGGTATTAATGCGCATACCAAACCATGCAACGGCAAAAGAGCCCAAAATACCCAAGACAGACCAACCCAAAATTGTCAAAACCTTAGCCAAAGGAGTTGCGTTGAGATAGAAGAAATAATAAAAGATACATGCGGCAATAAAGATTTCGAGCAAGAGCAAGAGTTTTGCTTGTTGGCGCATATAAGTTTTACAAGTTTCATAAATCAAATTAGAGATTTTCAACATAGACTCATGAGCCGGCATTTTTTTAATTTTGACGAACTCATAGAGCCCAAACAACATCCCGAGCACACAAATTCCGATTCCATACATCAAAATTTGGCTGCCGGTAATTGCGTAGCCCCAAAAATTATACCCAACGTCCAAAGTAGGGACTTTGAGGTCAATTTCGGAAGCAGATGCACCACTGACCAACACAACAGTAAAGAGCAAGGTCAAGAAGGCGGCATTACACATTTTTTTCAACGCTAACATCCTAAATTTCCTTATAATGTTAAAACAAATTGTTACAAAAAGTAGTTTATAACCTCGCAGGGTAAATGCAAGGCATATTCTGCTATGCTCCACACTATAAGCCAAGATTCTAAACAATCTCTTAAGCCTTGAAAAGATTCACAAATTTTCCCATGTCTAACATTTTTTTTACGATTTTTCATTACGCTAGAGCATCATATCAACTTTCAAAAGGATTCATCTATGAAAAAACTCTCCGTTATTGCCTTTTTGTTTTCTTTTTTCAGCTTTTCACAAGCCCAAGCCACGGATTGGCTTAATCCCTATATTGGCATAGACTACGCCTATACGGATGCCGGCTATGGCAATTATCCATCCAAAGCCTTTGATGATAAAACCGATTCTTATATTCTTTCCGCCGGCATCAAAGTCCTCCCAAACTTAGCGATTGAAGGATTTTATCAAAGATCTGCCGAAGAAGAAAACACCTCTTCAAATGTCATTTTAGCAGGCGATTCTCTCAAATCAAAAATGCGTCTCCAAGCCTATGGTATTGATGTTGTCAGTGACTTTCTAAACCTTGGAATAGTCGAAATTTTAGGCTCTGCCGGTATTGCCAAATATAATGTCAAAACCTCACAAGATTACTATGTTAACCAAACGGGCGGTCATTCCAACAAAACCTATAGCGGCGAAGGCCTTCGTTTTGGCTTAGGCGCCCAAATCAATTTAAGCGATAGCTACTCAATTCGCGCCATGGGTCGATACTCCTTCACCAATATTGAAAAAGTTGATAACTTCAAAGAATTCACCATCGGCCTGCGTTATAGCTTCTAAAACGATTTACGGCACACATTTCAACCCGACCTTTCCGGTCGGGTTTTTATTTGACAAGAGAGTTAAAATATTTTACCTTTTGCGCATTGAAATATTATTGAGTCACTTAAACTTTAGTTATTATGAGCATAAATGTACCGGGAATTTTTATTCCCCTGTTTGAAGATGTAAATTTGTTGGTTTACCACACCGAGAAAAAACAATTTGTAGCATCCCTGTCTCAAAGGGAGCAGTATCTCTCAGAACTTCTGCAAAGAAGCGATATTGCCAACACGGTTGCCATTGCCTGCCGGTTAAGTTTTCAAAACCACAAACAAGGCCTAAACTTTCAGTTAGGATGTTTGATAACGCTTGCACATGCCCATCAAATGGAATATGTCAAAGCACTAAAAATCCTTGGAACGGAACTGAGCACCAATGACCTATTTAAATCTGATGAATATACCGCTCCGCTTAATTCGGTACCGGCTGCCGGACTTGGACAAGTCACCAAAACACTTTATTGCACCCTTGATGCAAACCCAAGCCTTGAAAACTACAAATACCACCTCAATCGACTGTCCACAATGGTGCTTCAACTCTACAAACAAGTTGGATTTTCGCCAAGTCTGCTTTTGGTTCTGGAAGATGAGGAAATTTCACTGCAAGCGACCTCGCCGATTGCCTTAAACACCAATTGCTTTGCTTGGCAACAATATTTGAGCAAAGCCCTAAAGAAAGAAGGATACGCACCTTTTTTCTCCACTACCTGGTCCACCAACGCTGAACTGACGGCTTACTACCAAGAAAAAAACCGTCAGTTACAAGAAAAACAACAAAGAGACTATGCTGAAAAAATTGCGGCACGTCAGCTCTAAATCTTTGAACTCTTAAATATAAAAAAAGCGGCCTTTCAGCCGCTTTTTTTTTATTGTTTGGTAACCTCATAGGCGTTGCCCGGCAAATCTTTAACAATAATGCCTTGCGCCGCCAATTCATCTCGAATGGCATCAGACTTTGCCCAATCTTTATTCTGACGAGCGAGCTTCCGCTCTTCCAATTTTGCTTTTACATCATCACTGAGTTCAAGCTCTGTTTTTTCTTCCTTTTGAGCTTTTTCCAAACCCAAAGATAAAACTTTATCGGCACTGTCCAGAAATTCTAATTTCAACTCTGCCGGCAAATTTTTATCTTTCAAAACAGTCCATACCAAAGCCAAGGCTTGCGGTGTTTTCAAATCATCAAACAAGAACCCGTCAAATTGCTCTGCATACTTAGCCAACAAAGCTTTTTGTTCATCTGTTATGCTAACTTTTGCGGCATCTTTCAATTCCAAATATTTAGCATACAAATTTTTCAAAGCACTGGCGGCCGCATCCAAGTTTTCATAAGAGAAAACCAAAGGTGAGCGATAATGCGATGTCAGGCACAAATAGCGATAGGCCTCCGGTTGATACCCTTTTTCAATCAAAGTATCAAGCGTGATGAAGTTGCCTTTTGACTTTGACATTTTTTCATCGTTTTTCATCTGCAAAAATTCGCCATGCATCCAGCACTTGCACCACTTATGACCGAGATAAGCCTCGCTTTGTGCAATTTCATTTTCATGGTGAACGGCAATATGGTCAACTCCGCCGCAGTGAATATCCAAATGTTCGCCCAAGTGCTTAATCGCCATGGTCGAGCACTCAATATGCCAACCGGGATAACCGCGACCCCATTTTGTATCCCATTGCAAAATTTGGTTCTTAAACTTAGAAACCGTAAACCACAACACAAAATCCGAGCTGTTGCGCTTATTTTCATCTTCTTCAACGCGGGCGCCATGACGCAAGTCATCGCGTCTTTGTCCGGACAATGCCCCGTATGCCGGAAACTTTGCCGTATCAAAATACACATTACCGTTAGAAAAATAAGCAAAACCTTTTTCTTCCAGCTTTTCAACAAACTTAATCATGTCTTGAACATGTTCGGTTGCCCGGCAAACAACATCCGGTCTGTCAATATTCAAGGCTTTTGTGTGCTTAAAGAAAGTATCTTCATAAAAACGCGCAATATCCATCACGCTTTTGTGCTCTTTTTCAGCGGCCAAAACCATTTTATCATCACCTTCGTCGGCATCGCTGGTCAAGTGCCCGACATCGGTAATATTCATGGCATGTTTCAGAGCAAAACCGGCACGTTTAATTGTTTTGCGCAACACATCTTCAAACACGTAAGTACGCAAATTACCGATATGTGCAAAATTATAAACCGTAGGACCGCAACAATACATTCTGATAACCCCGTCTGGATTAGAGGGAACCAGTTCCTCGACTTTGCGAGAATATGTATTATATAATTTCAATGTCATTGTTGTTGTCCTTCAATAAAATTTTTAAACCGAAAAATTTCTAGCACAACAACGGCTTAATGTCAATCTTGCGTTAAGGGAAATGCTATTTTTGTTTGGCGTTTTTTGTATTCATGGCCAACATCGTATTTTGGCGAATAGTCGGCACATAGCGTTTATCATATTTATTCGCCCGATTTCTCAATCCTTCGGCAAATCTTGAAGTTCCTCTGCCGGTCACCTTATACATATGGAATTTTCTCTCTTTCATCATCTGCTCATAAAAAGCAGCTTCGGCTTCGGGATAATCCGCCAAAGAATTCACCACGGCAATTCTTTCTGTTGTTGATGTTGGAAGATTAAGCTCAACACCTGTTTTACGTGCCGCCTTTAAGGATTGGTCAATAAACTTTTTGGCAGTATTTGGTTCGTGGTTAACGTAAATATCAAAAATCAACAATCCGATACTCTCGTTTTTATAATCGCCTATTTTGTATTGTTCAAAATAGAGTTTTTGATAAATCAGCTTTGCTTGACTGCGTTTCAATTTTTTCAAATCGGTTGAAATATGGTTTGCCTGCGCCAAATTCGGATATTGTTCAATAAAAGCCAAAAGGGTGGGACGAATAATTCCCATATTGGTCGGCTGGTCAATCGTCTTTTCGTCACCATAACCGCCCTCACTTTCAAAAATTTCCGCAATAAACTTGTTAAACAGCCGCATTTTTGCCGCATCCGAACGCTTAATATCTGCAGTCTTAACTTTTTTCAACGTTTCAGGCTTACTTTCTTTTACTTGTTCTTCTTTATTTTGGTTCTGTTCTACCGAAACTTGTTGTTCTTGTTTTTCTTGAGTCTTTTGGCTAATTCTTTTTTGGGCTTTCTCAAATTTAACCGTAGCCGCCGAAGCCTCTGTTTCCTGCGTGCGTGTCTGAGTTTTAACTTCTACTTTATCTTTGCTTGGCTGATTTTCTTTTTGTGACGCATTTTGGCGCGCCGATAAAAAACCATACCCGCTTACGATGGCCCCGCCGACAATCAAACTCCCGATTGTGGCATGTTTCAAATTACGTTGTAACTTACCGACATCAAAATCTGAATTTTTTCCACACATGGAGCGAACGGAAGATACAATCATCTCTGCAGCTTTTAATACGGCATATTTAGACTTATCGACACATTTATTAAAGACATAGCGGTTATATGCTTTTTGCATATCGACAACATGCGAAGCATCAATTTCCACCGTATATTTTCTTTTAGGATACGCCTTATCCATTTTACTGGTTAATGCCACGGCATGATTATATTTTGCTTTGGCTTTTTTCAAAACAAATTCAACAACCTTTGTGTCCTTATACTTTTTATCGCGCCACTTAAACGGCACAATATAAGACACCCCGTTCATCTCAACCGTTTTAGGTTTAATGCCGGCAGCCTTATAACGGTCCAGCTCTTTTTTCTGTAAATCAAAATAATCTCTCAAAAACGACTTTTGGGCCTCTTCTTTGTCTTTGCCCAAAACATATTCTGCCGGAATAATAAATTCTTCATTATTAAGCGTGATGGCTACGGGTTTTATCTCGTAATTTTTGTATTCTTCCAATAACTTATTTTTATATTCCGACTTCATACCAACCTCTTTGTCGTTCACTTTTCCATATCTTTATTTCACTATAAAATAAAAATCACTAAAAAGCAAATATTTTTGTCAATTTTGTCCTTTATTTCATCAATTTCCCGTCATGACTGACATTTTGTGCACTCATATCCACAAATTCAATCCCGACAAACAAATCTTGTGCCTTAAAGTGCTTAACAGCCAGCTCTTTAATTTTTGCCGCCAAAAGCGGACGCTTATCTCCAAAACCGATGGACTTAAATTCAACCAAAGCGCCGATATTTTGCAAACTCTCACCAAACAACATCTTTTGCTTAGGATTAATCATCACGCTGATAAAATTTTTCTGCTTACCTAAAACTTCTACCGCCAAATTAGAAAAATCATCCAACATATTTTGTGAAACCTCAACATCGGCATTTGTATTTACAATGATAAAAGGCATATTTTCCTCCCTAAATTATTTACTGACCGCCACATAACAAACATCTGAAATCGGCGCCAAATCAAAACCATATTTCTGACACAAGCGCAAGAAAAACGGCCCCGAAATATCACTCATGATAACTCTGCCCTCAAAGCGTTTCAAAAAATCTGCAAACAAAGTTTTACCGATACCTTGATGTTGATAATGTTTACCCACGCCGATAGCCAAGACATAGACCGGACTTTGTTTAGATTTGACCACCAAGCGATGAATTTTTGCAAATGAGACCGGAGAAACATGATTATGCTGAATTTCGACCCCGAAAACTTTTTTAAAATCTTCTAAATTTGATTTACGGAATTTCACATAATCAAAATACATCAAAAAACCGACCGCCTGTCCGTCAAGTTTTGCCACAAGTGTTCCGCCAAAATTTTTATCACAAATTTCCACCCCGTCTCGATAAATTTCAGCCAAGGTTTTGCGCCGATTTTGTTCATCCGGCAAATGTTTCATAAAGAACTTATCTTCCATAAACACTTCAACGGCCAAATCAACAACTTGATTGTATTCATCCGGCTTGATATTTTCACAAACGACCATTTTTTTCTCCTCAAGCCCAATATAGGTGCAAAACCTTAAAGAATCATAAAATACATAACACTCTCACGTAAATTCAAATCCGCCGGTACTCAACATAAAACAAAAGAGGCCGACGAGCGACCTCTTTGTTTTATGGCGTACCCGGGAAGATGGGCTCCTTCGTCGCCGCTTCGTCGTCGTTCGGCAAAGCCTCACCGGCATACTTCCGTCTGCCTCTCCTCCTAGTCGAACCACTTTCTCGTGGGTTCAAATCCGCCGGTACTCAACATAAAACAAAGAGGCCGACAAGCGACCTCTTTGTTTTATGGCGTACCCGGGGGGATTCGAACCCACGACCTTTGGCGTCGGAGGCCAACACTCTATCCAACTGAGCTACGGGTACATAAGATATTGGACGTTTTTACACCAGAAATTATTATATTTCTACAATAATTTTGTTTTTTACGCAAATTTTTCTTGACTTCCGGACAGTTTTATGGCTATTAACAAGCAACAAGATTTATTTATCAAGCTAAATAAGGATATTTTGACATGGCTAAAAAATGTGATTTAACCGGCACCGGCGCAATGAGCGGCAACAATGTCAGCCACGCTCACAACAAAACTCGTCGTCGTTTTTTGCCGAATCTTCAAGTAGTTTCTCTTTTGAGCGAAACTTTAGGTAAAATTTTCAAGCTGAAAGTTACTTCTGCAACTTTGCGCACAATTGAACACAACGGCGGATTAGATTCTTATCTCGAGTCTACCTCTAATGCTAAGTTGACCGAAGAAGCTAAAAAAATTAAAAAGAGCATTGCAAAATCAAAGGCTTCTAAATAATTACTCAGCTTAAAAGCTTTTAGAAAAATCCTCTTTCCTCGCGAAGGAGGATTTTTTTATCCCCATTATCCCCACAATTCACAGGGGGAATAAAAATATCCAACAAAAAGCAATTGCCTTTCTCAAAATTTACGTTATAACCTTGTTCATCTAATCAACACATCAAAGAGTAAAGACTATGGAAAAACCAGATGCTGCGCTACTGCCGCAAAACCTAGAAGCCGAACAAGCCTTACTTGGCGCGATTCTTGCCAACAACAAGGCCTTTGAACGAGTCTCCGAATTTCTCAA
>CALXOP010000081.1 GCA_944390035.1 uncultured Alphaproteobacteria bacterium
TCCACCATCTGCGTGGCAAAAATGGCATCGGCAACATTTATCCCGCCCGCGGCATTAACCGGATTCGACTGCGATTTCATCGTTTCTTTGAGCAAAATCGAAAAGCTCTCATCACCGCTGGAGGATGATTTTGCCGTCTTGCGGGAGGCAACATCTTTGGTTTTGTTTATGTCATCAATTTTAATCACAAGATAATCCTTATGTTGTTAGCGAAAAGTCCAGGTAATGGTGTTATTATTGTATTCGGTCACCCCGTTTTCATCTTCTTTAGGGGGCAAAACGCAAGCTACTTCCGCGTCGCTGATTGAAACAGGGAGCTCTTTGCCGCCGGCGGCCATAATCGGCCAGTTAAATTCATTTTCATTAATTTTAAGACGATATAAGTCGGAGCTTCCGCCAAAATTCCAATTCATCACGGCAAGTTCAACACAAACATGGTGCGGCAGTTTGGAAAAAGTTATTTGATAAGTATCTTTGGCACCGCTAAAGGTAACTTCTGCATTGTATGCATGAATAACTTTTCCGTTATCCACCATGTCAGAGGGAATAACATTACTGTCAATCATGTCTTGCGTCTTGATAACCGAGTAGTCACCGTTTGCCACATAGCGATTGCTGATATTTTTGCGCAAATCGGTAATTTGTTGTGTAATGCGGCTGATTTTATATTTATCGTGCATATTGTTGATGAATTTATTAATGCCCACACTGACGGCGGTCAAAATCGCCAACACGCCGATAACCTCAATCATGGTTCTTCCCAGTTCAGAACATTTTTTCATCAATTATCCCTCCACAGTCCTCCACTATAACACTTTTTTTCCCTTGATACAATACACGACATAAGGTTAATTTATGGTTTGTAAGCAATAAAAATTATTTTACTTCACATTTTAGAAAAATGTTATATAGTAAGAAAACAATAAATCTGAGAAACATAGATATTACTAATAGCACAAAGGAAATAAGCACATGAAATATACAGTTTCTTCATTAATGATTGCCGCTTCCGTAATTGCATTAGCTGCAAATGCCAATGCGGCAGAATATGAATTTGATCCATATATTGGCTTAAATTACAACTATACAGACGCCGATGCTGATCATCAAAGTCCGAAGTATAATTCATTGTCAGTAAATGTTGGTACAGATTATAATCAATATTTTGGTACAGAATTATTTTATCAATATTCAGATGAAGAAAAGAAAAATATAAACCTGATAGATAACAAAACGTCATTTCAAGCTTATGGATTGGATTTGATGGGTTACCTGCCATTAGGTTGTGATCAAGTATATTCTTTAATTGGAACAGCAGGTGTTGGTGAATATATTTTTGATAGAAAATTTAGCGGTATAAATTCTCCGAGCGATTATGATGATCATGGCATTGGTTATCGTTTTGGTGCCGGTTTGCAATATAAAATTGACGACAAATTCACAGTTCGTGGTTTAGTCCGTTATGTTAACCTGAATGGTATTGATGACTACAATGATATGTGGGAATACACCGCAGGTATCAAATATAATTTCTAATCAAAAAAAAAGCACACCTTCAAAGGAGGAATTTTTTAATTCCTCCTTTTTTATTTGTGGACAGAAGTTCAAAGTTGCACTATAACTGACGATAAATAAAACTTTTTAACGGGGAGAAAAGATGAACAAGTTTTTATATGTATTAAGTGCACTGTTGCTGATTTCCGCCTGCTCAGATGAGAAAAAAACGCAACAAGAAGAGCTATCCACCCTCTCAACGCAAGAGGCACTGGAAGAAGGTGAAGAAATTGTTGCTCGCCCGCAGTTTGATGTTGAGTTTGAAGACATTGTTTACCACTACGACATCAATAATTTGCCTCAAGGGTGTGACAAGGGCAGTGATATGGTTTGTGCCATAGATTTGCAGGTCAAATGCACCATTAATCCAAAATTAGCCGAATGTGACGCCAAAAAATTGCCGCGCTTTACATTTATGGAAGATGAGAGCCTGCAACGTCCGACCCAATCCAGCTTTCAAATTGTAAAACTCAAACCGATAGATGCCACCACGGTTGAGGTCTATACCAAGAGCGAATGCAATGGGGTCTGGTTTGGTTTGTGCAAAGGCAACATTGTTTATGTTTTGAGCAACGCCAAGGGTTCTTGGGTTGTTAAAGACTTATATGCTTTGCAATCAATCTAATAAAAAAAAGCCCTTTTCAAAGGGCTTTTTTCTTAGGTTAATCAGCTTCTTTAATGCGTTCGATATTTGCACCGACGCCTTGGAGTTTTTCTTCCAATTTTTCATAGCCGCGGTCAAGGTGATAAACGCGGTTGACAATGGTTTCTCCCTCAGCCACCAAGCCGGCCAAAACCAATGCAAACGAGGCTCGTAAATCGGTTGCCATCACAGGTGCACCGGAGAGTTTCTTAACCCCGCGGACGATGGCAGATGCATGCCCGTGAACATTAATATTTGCGCCCATACGCATAAGTTCCGGCACATGCATAAAGCGGTTTTCCCAAATATTTTCCGTAACCAAAGACGCCCCTTCGGAAACACACATCAACGCCATAAATTGTGCTTGCAAATCAGTCGGAAACCCGGGGTAATAATCGGTCATAATATCTTGTCCGACGAGGGTTTTGTTCGTAGCATCCACAATAAGTGAATTTTCTTTTTCTTCAACATCAACCCCCATGGCTTTTAATACTTCTATCGGTGTCCGCAAAGTTGAGGCTTGCGCGTTGATGAGCTCGATTCTACCTTTTGTAATTGCTGCTGCCACGCCGTACGAGCCGGCCTCGATTCTATCGGCAATCACTTTGTGCCGAGCACCATGTAGGGCATCCACCCCTTGAATAACGAGGCGTGAGGAATCTTTGCCCTCAATTTTTGCGCCCATATCGGTCAATAAGTCAATCAAATCACCGATTTCGGGCTCTTTTGCGGCATTTTCAATAATTGTTTCCCCTTCGGCTAAGGTTGCCGCCATAAGGATATTGCAAGTTGCTCCCACCGAAGCCGTGTGAAAAGTAATGTGAGCACCTTTGAGCTTACCGTCAATATCTGCATGAACATAGCCGTTTTTGATTTCGATTTTGGCCCCCATCTGCTCTAACGAGGAGAGGTGAATATCCATAGGCCTTGCCCCGATTGCACATCCCCCCGGCAAAGAGAGCTCCACATGACCTTCTCTGGCCAACACCGGTCCCAAAACATAGTAAGAGGCGCGCATTTTACGAACATAATCGTATGGTGCAATTAGGTTTGAGAATTTTTGCGTCCGATAAGAATAGGTTTTTGTGGGGTGACCATCAACAAAATCATCAAAGCTGTCAATAGCCGTTCCCATTTGCTCCAACAAAGCGTTCATTGACCGAATATCGGATAAAATCGGCATATTGGTTAAGGTTACGGTTTCATCGGTTAATAAACTGGCACAAATAAGGGGCAGAGCGGCATTTTTAGCCCCGCTGATATAAATTTTTCCCTCTAACCTGTTTCCGCCGATAATTTTGATTTTATCCATATTCCGTCTCCAACGTTAGTCTTCTTTTGAATTAGTTTTTAATTTTTCACGTTCAGCTTGTTGTTTTTTGCGCTTTTCCAAATTTTTGCGCAATGCTTTGGCCTCACGCTCAAATCTTTCTTTGCTGCGGGGGCCGTGTGCGGTATTTTTTTTCTCTTTAGCATCAGACATCATTTTTCTCCGAATAAATATGAGCAAATATTAGCACGAATAGGTTAAAAAACCGTGAGTTTATAAAATTGCTGTAAAAATACCAAAACTATGGTATGATAAAAATAAGCAATCAGAAAGATAAGAAAACATGTTGGAAGATAAATTAGAAGTTAAAGATAAAGCATTACAGGCTCTTCTCCAAAACAGCATTACAAAGCTGAAATCCACGCCTTATGGTCAAAAACTTTTTGAAAACGCAATCACACCCACGACTTCTGCGCAAAGTGACTTTAACTTATCAAAAATTTATATCGGATATGCCGGAATGGGCATAGGAGGAAATTGCTATCGAGAAATAATTGATAAAACCGCAACACGAGACGTTGTCTATATTAGTGATGAAGAGATAAAAGCCACAATTGTTAAAACGCTAAAACAAAGCCAAGATGAAGAAATTGTTTCACTGTTAAATTCAGCTCAAAAGCAAGAAATTACGGAGCCGACCAGTAGGTTTCAAGAATTTTTGGAGAATTATTATCAACAAGCCGGAACACAACCTAATCAAGCCACGCTTGAACATTGGGCAGATTTAAAATTATTTGCTCAAATCAATAAAATAAAACCTCTGGAGCAACTCATTCAAAAAGAACCAATAAAAAATATGCTTTCAGATTCTTTGACTCATTTAGTAGCGCACGAAGTTTCTCATGGCGGACAATACAATAACGGTTGCCAGGCTATTACGAAGCAAAGTTTTTCAATGCCGGCATTAATGAAAGAAGGCGTTTTAAGTAGTGAGGAAATTTCACGCCTTTCTGCACCAAAGAAATCGCCGTCGAAACCGATGAGTTTGGAGGATATAAAAGCCGAAAGAGCAACGGAAAATGCGTTGGAAGCAGGGGCAATGTCAGCAGCTCTTGTTGCTTTTTTTCTGACATCACCATCACAAGAAGCTCAAAAAACAACCTTGGACTACTATCAACTGCGAACAAGAAAAGATATCAGTGCAATTGTAAATAAGTATGATATTGCCAATATGAGCGAACAAACCCAAGATAAACAATATACCGTACAAGCTCGTAATATACAACAAGCCATGGCAAGAGAAATCTTTGCAGAAGTTGTGAAAGGAATGGATGAAATACAGCAAACAAAATTGCAAGAAAGCCATCCTGGGGAAGATTGTTCCTATGATTATTGCTCTGGCGAAGCTTTGATATCGGTTCAATCTTCTTATCGTCCGGAGCTATATGGACCCAAGCAAGATTTTGATGTAATGGTAGATTCCATAATGATAAGTAATAAATTGCGAGCATCACAATTAAGAATGAGTGCAAAATATCACCAGCAAGGTAATAATTCTACCACAAAACAAAATAATGCAATAATACAACAATATATCCGCAACAAAAAACAGAACGCCTAAAGTTTAGTCAAATGAATAAATAAAAAATAGTTGAAAGCATCCCAATGGAACAGTTTATTCAAAATTCAAAACAGCAAACTCTTTGCCTAAAGGTGGATAGCCCCCTTGGCGCAACGAAGTCAAAATATGCCTTTGTTTGCCACGGGATAACCGGCTATAAGGAACAAGGAGTAATTCTGCAAATTGTTAAATCGTTACAAAATCAAGGCTATACGGTTATCAGTTTTGATTGTCGCAATTCTCGTGGTAAAAGTCATAATGACATGCGTTGTGCTACTTTGAGCGATTTTTGTGAGGAGTTGGCAGATGTCATAGCTTGGGCAAAAATCTTCCCGATTTTAAGCCACCGTTTTTGTTGGCCGGGCACTCTTTGGGAGGTTCGGCAGTTCTTAATTATGCACTTCAAAACCCTAATCTTATCGAAGGTTTGATTTTGGTTTCTTCCATATTTAGCGGCAAAGAATTACTTGATAATACACAAAAATTTGCCCCCGAATTTTATCAAACACTTTTAAGCACAGGGCTGACCCGCTCCCAAGAAAACCGCCAATGTTTTTTGGATGGAACCTATCTGCAAGAGCTACAAAAATATGACTTCTACACGTTAATCCCGTCTTTTCAAAAGCCGATTCTTCTAATTACGGGAGATAAAGATACGTCTTCTTTGCCAAAGAATAATCAAAAATTTTATGAGCACATCACCGCCCAAAAAATACTCTGCATTTTGTCAGATTGCACCCATATTTATGACCAACCGCATAATTTAGAAGATTTAGACTGCAAAATATCGGATTTTGTTGCTAATTTAGCATAAGCTCAATAAAAAAGAACCTCTCCGAAGAGAGGCTCTTTTTTTACTTTCATATTGTCACAATCTTTGCGCAGATTGTTTTATCTTCGAACTTCAATTCAACTTTCTGCCCATTGTACAGATAAAATAAATATAAAAGCTCGATTTGAACTTGAGAGTTTTGCTCTTTTATACATGCCGAACATGAAAAATTGAATTCATCAGGAAAGATAACCGTTATCCATTTATTTGCTAAATTTCCTAATTCTGTTTCTTTCTCAAATTCCAAAAAGCATTTCCTTTTCAACATAGTTAGGTCATTTGATAAGATATAAGCACTGGCATCGAGGGGCTTAAGTTGAATGTTAATTAAATACCCGGCTTTTGCTTCGTCAACTAGTATGTGGTTAACAGACATTCCTCTGACGACGCAATCATTAACATTTCCTCCTAAGTCCTTTGTCATGAACTTTAGCTTATCACCGACTTTAATTTGTCCCAACACAATTTTACCTTCAAAGAAGGCATTTGTTCCAAACATGCGATTGTTTTTCAGTTTGATTATAGCTAATACTTTTTCCATAATAAATAATTTAATAGTAAAACACTTAAGAAAAACATTTACTCTAGATAATTTCTTTCGTCAAGTTGATTTATCTGAGTCATAAAAAATTAAATAATTGCGATTACATTAAATACAAATTAAAGACAACAAACGAGGAAAAGATGAAGAATTATATTACAATTTTAGGCTTGGTTGCCATTTTGAGTGGTTGTGCAGAATTTAATAAATACATCACAGTTAGCAGCACAGCTACGCCACAAGAAAAATTCAGAGCTTGTGCTTTAAGTGAAGCGCAAAGCAAATTGCAAAACGGCACATTATTTACCAAAACCATGACCGCCACCAAAGATGAGATTGTCAACACCTGCATCAAAAAAATGGCACTAGAAGCAGCCGGTATTGATTCTGAAGCCCAAAGCATCGCCTCTAACATTATTAATAATTTACAAGCCTTAAATAAATAAGTCGTATTAAGGCAAAAGTTTGAAGGTTGACTTTTATCAGGTTTTATTTATCTTAAGATAAATAAAATCAATAATTGTGTAACTTAAAATTATTTTAGAGATGAAAAATTACGCATTACTAAAGTTTGACCAAAGCGATAGCTTTTGGCATAGAGTTTCTCATAAGAGTGATTATTACAAATTTCCGGTAGCCTACGAAGATGGCTTTGTGAGTTATTGTAAAAATGTGGCAAAAGATCATGGCGCACCTTGGGGATTTATTTGTAAGGGCTATATTATATCCCTTCATCCTACGCCGGAGATGTTTCCTTTTGATGCAAAAACCTATTGTGAGGAACGCTTGTTTGCCGGTCGTTCGGTTTGTATTCCTCCCCGTGCGGTGATGAAAAAAGTTTTTAATCATATTTTGGTTATTAACGACATGATAAAAGAACTGGGAGGAGAACCTTTTGCCAACGATTGGTATATGGCTCAAAATGACAAATTTGGAGATTTGGCCGGTCGTCCGAATAAGGACATAATTTTGGGGGTTCATCCACAAATTTCTGATAACGGAGCTTGTATGTACATTGATAATAATACGCAAGCCTCCTTTTATCCGGCGGTCAAAATCTAGCAAAATGCAAAAATAGTGTGAAATTTAGTGTTCACACTATTTTTTTAACGCTCTTTTCCCAACAAATTGACCAATATCAAATCCCCCATCTGAATTCATCACAAAATCATAAAAGTCTTTAATGGTCGCTAATTTTTGTTTTTTATTTTTTGCCTTAAAGCAAGCAACAAGTTTATGAGTAAACTCAGGGTGAGGCATATTTTTAACATGATAACGTTGAGCAAAGTCCGGATTTGTTAAAATTTGTTCAATTTTGCTATGCGGAACATGCGCCAAATTATGAAAGTTGTAATAAGCGGTAATAAGAGCGTCCACCAAGCTCCAATATTGCAAATCAAGATGCAAATTTTTTTTGCTTAAAGACAAAAGTTCGTCATACCTGTCCCAGAGATAATATTTGATAAATTTTTTATCATAGTCCGAGAGGGGCTCAAAAGGTTGTTTTACTTGCAAAGCAGCCTTATCACGGAGTTTTTGAATTTCTCCGTGAACATCATATAACACTTTTCCATACAAGAGCAGATATTGATTGGTATAGTTATGCTCTTTGAGCGATTCCTCCATATATTCTTCAAATCTAAAGATAGGATTAATGGTATATTCCATCAAAAATCCATCGACATAGCAGTTAGATTTTTCCTGCCATCCAAGAGAATTTGACGCAATAATCGTCACATCAATATCCGAAAACTCATTTTGGTTTCCGGCGGCATAACTTCCGCATAAAAGAGCGCCTTCGAACCAATCTTGATGCACATATTTTTCCAAAAATTTATAAAGAGCTTTTTCCCACTTTTCCATGTTTTTCCTCATTTGTAGGTAATGACCTCATTTTGTCAGAAAGAAAGCCCAAAGGCAATAGAAGAAATTTTAAAATATTATTTAGAATGAGAGTTTTTTTGAGCAGATAATTCCGCAAATAACACCGGTTGAGATTCTTTGCCTCCGTTAACGGGGTGTAACTCTTTTCCGGATTGTCTTTGCAAAATGGAGGCATATAATTCGGGTGAGTTTTGTAAAATTTCGGGAGTAAGGTGAATGGAGCCATCCACCGGAATAAAGGCATAAATTCCCTTAGCATCTTTATAATTATCTTCAAAAGAAGAACCGGCGTTTTCTTTTCCGTCAGAACAATAAACCCCTTTTTCAACCACGGTTAAAATATGCCCGTGCGGATGCCCCGTGCATTTAGGAATAACCACCACGGTATTAATCGGGCAATTTTCAATATCTTTTAACTGAATAGGCACACCCAAAAAATTAGCAGATTTAGCTAAATGATCTTTTTCTTGGTAGGCTGAAAGGTTTCCGGATATAGGCTCATTATATACTTTATGAAGCAGGCGTTTTACCGCGCCGGCACAATATCCCTGCGGGGTTTGATTGATGCTGCATTTTGCATACTTTTTTTGGCCGCGGCTGTTTCTGATGGTAAAATGAAACCCCTTCGTCAAAATAGAACGCATTTTTTTCTGGCTGGGTCCGGGCTGAATTGCTCCCAACAACTCGGCAGAAAATTTAATATCTGGGTTGCTCTCTAAAATTGTTTTAAACTCTTGAATATTTAAAGACACGCTGTCTGTCAAAATATCCATGGGAATTTGATTTTTCGCCAAAGATTCTGCAGTCAGTTTTTTGGTCTCATTGTCAAAGTCCTTGTCAAAATTAGAAGCCGACATACCGCTTGGCGAAGGAAACATGGTCGCGGCTAATGCGGCGATTTCAACACTTCGCTTTTTCAAGTCGTATATCTTCTTTTTTATATCCATGACACGGCCTTTTTTTTCGCTATTATGTCTAAATTATATCATATAAAAGTCATCGTGTAAACAATATTTGATTGTTTTTCAATAAGTTCTATAAAAAGCGCAGATTCCGAAAGTGTTTTTATGAGCAAGCAAATTTGGGGTATTGGTCTTTTGAGAAGGGCATGATATATCTAAAATTAAAGCACACACAAAAGGGGTAAGAGATGAAAAAAGACGGGATAATCAAATTGCACAATTCTGTGGCAGAGTGCCAAATATCTTTGTGGGGCGGCAATCTTTTGTCTTACCGCCCGAGGAAAGAGGAACACGACATCTTTTGGCTGGGAGATTTAAATAAATTTGATAATGTTCAGGCTATCCGCGGTGGTATTCCTGTTTGTTGGCCGCGCTTTGCCGAAGAAGAGTTGAATAATCATCTGCCACGCCATGGCTTTGCCCGCTTATCAATGTGGAATTTGCAAAATGTTAATGTTGATGACCACCAAATAGAGGCAGAATTGTCTCTTTCGCCCGAAGCACAATACAACCTAAACCTTTCCGCCAGAGTAATGATTAAAATCACCGATAAATTAACCTATACGCTGGAAACCATTAATAATGGCGATACCCCGTTTGCGTTCAGCGAGGCGCTGCATGCTTATTTTAATATTGGCTCGGTTGATAATATAGAGGTTAAAGGCTTAGCCGGACACCGCTATAAAAATTCTCTGACCGGCAGTATGGCTGTTCAAGATAATGACCTAAAAATAAAAGGGGAAGTCGATAGAATTTTTTTAGAGCAAACAGAGCCGCTTGAGATTATCGATAAAGTCTATAATCGTGTGATAAAAATAGAAAAATCCGGCTCAAATACTACCGTTGTCTGGAACCCCAATAAAGATTTGGCCGAAATGAGCCCTAATCAATATAAGCAATTTGTCTGCGTGGAGCCATCCAATGTAGGCGAGAGCGCCATCGTCCTGCCGCCTCACCATACCCATCAACTCACCACCACCATAAGCGTTGATAAGCTCTAAAAAATCCTCAAAATCAAACTCGCCATAAGGCTAAAGAGATAAACATATAAAAATAGAGCACTCGCTAAAGCGCAACACGCATTTTCGCCAACTATCCGCTTCACACTTGCTCTTGCCCCCGCAAGCCCGTCCCTGCAACATAAACAACAAAAAAAAGCCTCCGCAAATGGGAGGCCTTTTTTTAATGGTGCGCGATATTGTGCAATTATCGGACTGAAAATTACGATGAGTATAGGCAGCTTGAGTATAAGCTGGAGCTACTTTTAGACCAAAAAGACCAACAAGAAACAAACAACTTGCAACTTCTTTTGGCTTAAATATCAAAAATCCGATTAGTTGACGTTGATGTCATTTAATGAAAAAAATATTGAAACTAGGGTTTTACTTTTTTAAAATAGTATGAATTAAGCTATGAAAAATTTATATGTAAAACACAATTGTTTAGCTTGACATATATTTCAAAGTTCTTATTATGTTCTTAAAAGCAAATTGGAGAATAAATATGGATAATCATAATAATTCTATTTTTCAGGAATTAAACGGAACACTTAGACTTGGTGAACTATTTTGTGGTCCGGGAGGAATAGGATTAGGAGCTTCTCTCGCTCATGTAAATGGTTTAAAAATCGACCATGTTTGGGCTACAGATTACGATAAAGATACTTGTAGAACATACAAAAATAACCTACATCCTAAAGAAATAATCTGTGAAGATATAAGGAAGCTTAATTTTGAAAATATTTTGAAAAAACATGGAACTATAGACTGTCTTACATTTGGCTTCCCTTGCAATGACTTTAGTTCTGTCGGAGAACAAAAAGGATTAGAAGGAACTTTTGGAGCATTATACCAATATTGCGTTAAGGCCTTAAATGTTTTTAAGCCTAAGTTTTTTATTGCAGAGAATGTAAGCGGATTAAAAAATGCCAACGATGGGACAGCTTTTTCTCATATACTCGAAGAATTTCAGAATGCAGGTTATAAAATATATCCTAATCTTTATTGCTTTGAGACTTATGGGGTACCACAAAAGCGTCATAGAATAATTATTGTTGGTATTAGAAATGACATTAATTTGACATTTAAAATTCCATCAAATAAACCCTATGAGAATATTGATAATTCAGTAAAAACTGCATTAAAAAATATTCCGGAAAATGCGGCAAATAATGAAAAAACGGCACAATCGGATAAAGTTGTTGAGAGATTAAAATATATTAAGGAAGGTGAAAATGCTTTTACTGCAAATCTCCCACCTGAATTGCAGTTAAATGTAAAAGGGGCAAAAATAAGTCAAATATACAAAAGATTGAAATCAGACGAGCCCAGTTACACTATTACCGGTAGTGGAGGTGGTGGGACACATGTATACCACTATAAGGAAAACAGAGCGTTAACTAATCGCGAGAGAGCAAGAATACAAACTTTTACGGATAGTTTTGTTTTTTATGGTTCAAAAGAAAGTGTGAGAAAACAAATAGGTATGGCTGTTCCTCCTCAAGGTATAAAGATTATTTTTGAAGCCTTATTAAATTGTATTATGGGTAATGATTACGAAACTATGGAAGCCAAAGTATAATGTCGTCAATAATATTAAAAGAAAATCTATTTGAAGAAGTTTTAATTCGTCCTGCCGCAAGGTTTGATGAGTTGTGCATTGTTTCTGGATTTGCAACACCTGCTATGGGCGCACATCAATTAGATGTAATTAAAGAAAGATTTGATAGACAAGATGTTCGTATTAATCTTGTTGTTGGTATGACTCCTTCTATTTCAGGTATATCTAAACCACATCACAAAAATTTCGTTAAACTTGTTAATGAAAAGAGTATTTTTAGTTGCTCTTACCTTAAATCCACAGCAACACCAACTCATACAAAATTATATTGTTGGCTTAAAAATGGTGTACCTCAAGAAGCTTTTTTGGCTTCTGCCAATTATACACTAAATGCATTCAAGAGATTTCAAGATGAAGTTGCGACAGATTGCAATCCTATAGAGGCGTATGATTATTATAATTCTAAAATACCTCATTCTCTATATTGCACTTGTGATGAAGCAAATGAAATGGTACGAGATATTATCTCAAAAACAACTTCTATTCAGGATTCTGAAAATGAACAAATCATCTTAGATGCAAACATTGGTAAAGAGGGGATTGACTGGGTTAAATTACCATTATTTTCAGAAAGGGATAAACAAATTCATACACATTCCGGTTTAAACTGGGGGCAAAGAGATGGAAGAGAGCCAAATCAGGCATATATCCCTATTCCTGCAAAAATTCAAAAATCAAACTTTTTTCCACCAAGAGGGCAGTACTTTTCCGTTTTAACAGATGATGGTTTTCCTTTTGTTTGTGTGGTTGCACAAGATAATGGTAAAGCATTGCATACTACAAATAATAACAGTGAATTTGGTGAATATTTTAGGCAAAAATTAGGTGTTCCTTTAGGTGAGCCAGTCACCTTAGCTGACTTAGATAGATTTGGAAGCCGATATGTAAAATTTACCAAGATTAATGAAGAAGAATATTATATGGAATTTAGTCCTTCTAGTTAGTTAGGACATTTTATCAGACTATATTCTAATTTCTCAAAATACATGATTTTACTACCTTTTACACCAAAAGTCCGATAATTATTGAAAAATCGACGCTTTTAAAAACCAAACAATCGGACTTTTAGGGATTCAGCCCTGATAAAGCAAAAAGACACCCTTTTGAGTGTCTTTTCAAAAATGGTGCCGCTGGCAAGATTGGGTACTCCCGCTAAGCGGGGCCTCCTCGCGTCGTAAGGTTCAAACTTCGTGTCTCGCTAAGCGTAAAGCTAAAGCGCAACACGCGTTTTCGCCAACTATCCGTTTCACACTTGCTCTTGCCCCCCGCAAGCCCGTCCCTGCAACATAAACAACAAAAAAAAGCCTCCGCAAATGGGAGGCCTTTTTTTAATGGTGCCGCTGGCAAGAATCGGACTTGCGACCCCGTCATTACCAATGACGTGCTCTACCACTGAGCTACAGCGGCGACAACGCTAGGTAACATACACGGCATTTTTCAAAAAATCAAGGGGAATTTTTAACTAAAGTTGATTATTTTTATTTTTCTTTGATTTTTTCAATTTCCCCTCTTTAATTAGGTAAAATCTCACCTATATATTTTGTGCAGTTCATGTGCAAATTTACAATGTCTGCATGCTAAGTACGAGGGAACACCTGACATCTCAGATCAGGTGTTCCTTTTTTTGTGTTTGTTTTACGTTGTTGAGTAAATCAAAATTTGTATTGGTAATTTTTGCCAAAGAGTATATGCTTTTTGCAAATCAATAATGCAATAAGGAGAATATCATGTCTAAAATTTTGAGCTTGCTGGCCGGTATTTTAATGTTTAGCGCTTGTTCAGCACAAGAACCCGACAGCTTTATCGGCAAAGAATATAAGCTAACTCAAGCCCCCAACAATGCCGAAATCACCTTAGGCTTTGATGGCAAGGAAAACCGCTATTTCGGCAAAGCCGCCGTTAACAATTACTTTGGGGCTTATACTCTGGAGGGCGAGAATCTTTCTTTTGGTCCGGCCGGTGCCACAATGATGGCCGGTCCCGAAGTTCTGATGACGGCCGAGCAAGAATACCTTCAATTTTTGGCAGATGTAAAATCTTATAAATTAGAAGGAAACAAGTTGATTTTGACCGGCGCAGACGGTAAAACGCTTGTTTTTGAGGAAACGGGAACGGTTGCAGAATAGTCGAGCTTTTATCAAAAAACCGCTTAGTCTTAAAACTGAGCGGTTTTTTATGCAAAATCGCGGGTATTCTTGAATTTTTTTATTGTAATTGTTAAAAAAATGTTTAGTCTGATAAACGTTAACATAATGAAATAACCCCTGATTTAAGGAAAATAGGACAAATACAATGTTGGATATTAAATATATTATCGATAATACGGATACGGTTAAAAAATCTCTTGCCAGAAAAGGTTTCCCTTCAGAAAACATCGATAGTTTAATATCCACCTATCTGGAGATGAACAAACTCAAAACCTCATCTCAGGCTTTGGCTGAGACCAAAAACAAGCTCAGCAACTCCATCAAATCGGCTTCAGCCGAAGAGCGCCCAAGCATCATTGCCAAGAGTAAGTCTTTGGGTGAAGAGCTGAAAAAAGAGCAAGAAGAGCTGAGCGCATTGGAAGCCAAGTTCAATGATATGATGTTGCGCATGCCAAACTACCCAAGCCCGGATTGCCCTGATGGTCCCGATGACACTTATAATGTTGTTATTCGCAAAGTCGGCACCCCGCGCACTTTTGACTTTACGCCCAAAGACCATATTGAATTGATGGAAATTAACGATTGGAGCGAAATGGAGCGCATTGCCAAAGTATCTGGTTCACGCACTTACGCCATTAAAAATGACCTTGCGCAGTTGGAATTGGCTATTCACATGATGGTCTTGGACAAGTTGCGTTCTTACGGCTTTACGGTTATTACCGTTCCGGCACTTTCTAAAGAGCGCCCGCTGTATGGCCAAGGGTACTTGCCTTTCTCAAGAGATGAAATTTATTATATGCCGGCTGATGATTTATATTTGTCGGGCACGGCCGAGCTTATTTTGAACTCTTTGCGTGCCGATGAAATTTTATCTGAAAACGAATTGCCGATTCTTTATGCCGGATTTTCTCCTTGCTTCCGTCGTGAGGCTGGCGCTGCCGGAAAAGATACCAGAGGCTTGGTTCGTGTTCACCAGTTTATGAAGACCGAACAATTTGTCATCTGCAAAAATGACATTGCCGAGAGTGAAAAATGGCACCAAAAATTACTCGCCATTTCTGAGGAAGTTTTGCAAGATTTGGAATTGCCCTATCAAGTATTGGATATTTGTACCGGCGACATGGGTGCCCCAAAATATCGCCAGTATGACTTGGAGGCATGGGTTCCGTCTCAAAATTGCTATCGTGAAACCCACTCTTGCTCTAATATTACGGATTGGCAAGCCAGACGCACCAATCTGCGTTATCGTGACAATGCCGATGGCAAGGTAAAATACGTTCACACTCTAAACAACACCGGTATTGCTACACCGCGCGCACTTGTTCCGTTTATTGAAAACCACCAAAATGCCGACGGCACGGTTAATATTCCGGTTAAACTCCGTCCTTATCTTGGCGGAAAAACTAAGATTGGTAAAAATGCCTAATCCAAATTATTAAGAAAAATCCCGCTCCTAATGAGCGGAATTTTTTTTGTACTCAAAACACAAAAAAACTCCGGCATTGCACCGGAGTTTTTTCGTTAAGCAGATATTACATATAGTACCAGGTAATGATTGAATATCCTGTATCTGTAGCACAAGTCTTTGCGGCATCAGCCGGAGAAATCGGCAAGTTCATGTTATCCCAGCTACCACTACCATCACCGGCAGCATTGTCAAAAGTCGGTTCATCTCCAGGCTTCGGTGCTGCATCACCAACACTTAAGCCAACAAAACCTGAAGATGCACCGGAACCCCAGTCAGAGGTAATAATTTGTACGCATGCTTCTTGTCCCATATTTGCGTAGGATAAATAAAAGGCAGCTTTTTCAATACCGTTATAAGTAGCATATCCGACTTCTACATTACCTTGGAAGGCATTAATTAAGGTTCCTTCTGTTGGACCTTCCATTTCGGTCGGGACGACACCCATATCCATAGCAATATCAGTTTTCAAACCATCATAGTTTCTTTGACCGGAATAAAGTGTACGAATATTAGCCACCATCATCGAAACTTGGTCGAAGGTTTTAGTGATTTTAAATTTTGTCATAGCCTTTGAATAACCGGCAATACCACCAACGGACAAAACACCGATAATCGCAAGCACACCGAGCATTTCCACCATGGAACGACCGGACTGCTCATTTTTGTTAAGTAAGTTAACCATTTTCTTTCTCCTAAATCTAACTGCATTATAGTTTAAGTATAACAAGTTAATATTTTATTACAATTCTGGCTTTAGTCATAATTTTTCGGCTCAATATAACTAAAGTCATAAAACTGTAACAATTTATGCGCGCACGGCGGAGAAATTAATTCTGGGGTCAATTAAGGAGTAAATAATATCGCTCATGAGTTTAAGAATAAGTCCCAGCAACGCAAAGATATAGACCGTACCGAAAATAACCGGATAGTCTCTCGACATAATCGCCTCATAGCCGAGCAATCCCATCCCGTTAAGCGAGAAAATCACTTCAATTAAGAGCGAACCCGTAAACAGCATTTTAATCAATAGGGCAGGGAATCCGGCCGAAACAATCAACATAGCATTGCGAAATATATGTCCGTATAAAATCCGATTCTCGCTCAACCCCTTAGCCCGCGCTGTCAAAACATACGGCTTATTAATTTCATCTAAAAAGGAGTTTTTTGTAAGCATGGTTAAGCTGGCAAATCCGCCGATAACCAAGGCAGTAACCGGCAGAGTAATGTGCCAGAAATAATCAATGACTTTGCCAAAAGTTGAAAGCTGCTCCCAGTTGTCTGAGGTAAGCCCTCGCAACGGAAACCAATGCAAATAAGTACCGCCGGCAAAAAACACAATTAAAAACACCGCAAACAAAAACACCGGAATAGCCGCCCCGATAATCACCGCCACGGATGTCCACATATCAAACCCAGTCCCGTCTTTTACGGCTTTTTTGATACCTAAGGGAATAGCGATTAGATAAATAATAAGTGTGGACCATAGCCCTAAAGAGATTGAAACCGGCATGCGTTCCAAAATGAGCGTGCCGACGGTTTTGTCCTGATAATAGCTTTTGCCGAAATCAAAACGCGCATAATCGGCCAACATTTTTAAAAAGCGCTCATGCAAGGGCTTATCAAACCCAAATTGCTTTTCTAATTCTTTGATTAAATCTTCCGGCACACCTTGCGCGCCTTGATAGCGCGAGGCCGATTGGTTCATATTCACCGCCGCGGTGGAAGAAAACTGCGACTTTGCATCCACGTTAAAGCCTCTGTATTTAGCCAAAGTGTGCTCAATCGGTCCCCCCGGTGCCAACTGCACAAGCAAAAAGTTGATTGTGATAATCCCAAGCAGAGTAAAAGGAATTAGGAGCAAACGTTTGATGATGTAACTTCTCATTATTTATCCTTATTCGTTGTTGGCTTTGCCCACCAGGTAAGCGGTTGAAATCCTACTTTTTCGCTCGTTTTGGGGTGAACAAACTTGTCATGATACGCCACTCTTTGATAAGGGGAATACCATTGCGGAATCATATAAGTCTCGTTTAATAACACTCTGTCCAATGCTTTTACATAAGCCTCATAACTTTCTTTGTCCTGCGCTCTAATGAGCCCTTTGATTAATTCATCAACCACTTCGTTTTGAATACCAATCATATTATAACTGCCTTTGATATTGGCAGATTTGCTGCCCCACATTTCGGCTTGCTCGTTTCCGGGCATTCGACTAATCCCGAAAGACACAATCGCCATATCAAAATCAAAGTTATCTAACCGGTTTTTGAAAATATTTATTTCCAAATTGCGAAACGTGAGCTTAATGCCGATTTTGGCCAGGTTGTTGATAAAGGGCAACATCACGCGGGTGAAAGTACTGCCGTTGGCAGAGTTGCTCAAAACCTCAAATTCAAGCGGTTGACCTGTTTTAAGGTTTGTCATTTTGCCGTCCACAAAGTCATATCCGGCCTCGTTTAAGAGCTTAACCGCCTCTTTGAGTCGTTGCCTTGTTTCCTTAAAGTCCTTGTGGCTGGGGTTTTGCGGCGCTTTTTCAAACACTGATTTCGGGAGCTTTGCACGATATTTATTTAGAATCTCCAGCTCCTTTCCTTGCGGCAAACCGGTTGCCTCCATGCCCGTATTGGTAAAATAGCTGTAAATCCGGCTATATTGATTATAAAACAGTTTGTCATTTGCCCAATCAAAGTTAAACGCCAGTGCAATCGCTTCTCGAACGCGCCTGTCTTGAAACATAGGCTTGCGGACGTTAAAGGCAAACATCTGCAAAATTGCGGCATTATTATGCGCCATATTTTCTTTGATGATTTTGCCGCTCTTAACCAAATTATTATTGTAGCCGCTGACCCAAATTTTAGCGATATATTCTTCTCTGACATCAATGCTTCCGGCAAACAGCGCTTGCAGTGTCACGGTCGTGTCTTGATAAAAATCAAACCTTATTTCATCAAAGTTGTAAAAACCTTTGTTGACGGGCAAATCTCTCCCCCAGTAGTCGGGCACACGGCGAAAGACCAAATATTTTCCTTGCTCGAATTTATCTAATTTATAAGGTCCGCTCCCTAAGGGAATTTCAAGCGTTGGCTTGCTGAAATCTTTTCCGGCCCAATTTTTGGCCGAATAAATTTTCATCTGCGCCAAAATGAGCGGAAGTTCCCGATTGTTTGACCCTTTGCGAAAATGAAAACGGACTTCTTTTGGACTTATTTTTTCAACCCGTTCCACATCGGCGTAATACACCTTGTATAAGGGCTGCCCCTTTTCAATCAAGGCGTTAAAGCTAAAAATCACATCATCGGCCGTAACCGGCGAGCCGTCATGAAATCTGGCTCTTTCATCTAAAATAAAACCAACGTAGGATTTATCTTCCGGCAAATCAAACGCCTTAGCCAACAATGGATAGGCCGAATACGGGTCATCGGCACTAACAACCCCTAAGCTGTCCAAGGTCAAATTGGCCACTTGCGGTGTTGGGTTCCCCTTAAAAATATAAGGATTAAAGTTATCAAAACCGCCGTATTCGGGCATAACGATTCGCCCGCCCTTTAAGGCCTTAGGGTCAGCATAATTAAAATGCTCAAACCCTTTTTCATATTTTGGCGTTCCGTAAACCGAAATGGAGTGATAAATTTTTGCCTCTGCGGTAGTACAGACACAGCTGAGAAATGCGCCAAAACAAAAAGCAAAAATTTTATTTTTGACTGTAGTTTTCCGCATCACTCCACCCGCCGAAAGGATAGGCGTAATCATCATCTTTAAGAGGCGATTCTTTTTGGCCCTGAGCTTCGCTCACCACCGGTTCTCTGCGCAAAAAATCAGGTGCCGGACGCAAGTCTTGCGGCGCACTTGCACTTTTCATTTCTTGCCACTCCTTTTTAAGGGAATTAAGTGTCTTTTGCGTATTGGTAAAGCCGATTCTATCATTATCATCCAAGCTGACGCGAGGCTCACGCCCAAAGGGCTCTTTTGTATCGGATACAAAAGGTTCTGCCTCATCGCTCTCGTCTTTGGCAGGAATATTTAAGGCCGGCATGCCTTCATCTTCCTTTGCTTCATCAAACCGATATACCTTAAACTCGTCTGGATCATTGGCCTCTGGTGCAAAATTCTCAAATTGGGGCTCGCTTTTTTCCTCTTCTTCTTCACGAGAGGCGCCGAAACTTCTCTCCAACGCCATTGAAAACGGGTCTTTCATCTCGGATTCTCTTGAACTTTCGTCATCCTCGAGCGGCCTGTTCTTGGCAAAGAAATTTCTAGCCTTAAATGGGGTAAAGATATTTTTTAATTTGTGTTGAGCATCGGCCACCAAAGATGTCTCTTTGTTATGCGGCACTTCAACTTGCGGACTTTGGAACGCATCCGCGGTGCGTTTTGTTTCCTCGCGCAAAGGAGAGGTGGCTCTTAAGGGTTCGAGCCTTTCTGCTTCAAGCTTTTGCGCCGGAGCAACTTTTATGCTGCTTTCTTCGTTCAAATCGATTCTGGCACGCCTGATTTGCTCGCCCAAGGGGGCTAAAATGGAATAAACCTTGCCATACACCCCGGTTTCAATCACCGATAAAAAGACTTTCTCTTTATCGTGCTTTTCTAAAATATTGAGCAAGTTTTGGTATCTGGCACAAAATTCCAACACCGTTCCGCCCAAAACGGAATCACTTTGTGCTTTTGCAACCAATCGGGGGCCAAAATTCGGCTGATTGGCGCTCACTTCTATAATCACTTTGCCAAATGCCCACTTAGCCCCGTCTTTAACCTTGTGCCATAACCGGTCAACTTGTTCGGGCGAAGCCAAAGCCCCGCGTTGTATGGTCTCAGCCAACAACTCGTTCATATCGGCAATAAACAACTCGAACTTGTTCAAAACAAAGCTGTTTTTCACTTCTTGCTCGGCTTCAAGCAAAATTCTGGCAATCAAATCGGTATAGTCCAAATTTTTTTTCAGCTGTTGATAAAGAATTTTAGAATTTTGGCTGATATGCGCAAAGCTGATATATTGATTAACATAACCGAAAATCATCCACAAAATAAGAATAGGCAACACGGCAATGGCGACATAGAGCGACAAATCCAATAAGCCGAGCTGGGAGAAGCTGGCGCCGCCCAACTTGTCTTGAATATACATCAAAATATAAATCAACCAAGTCAGTGTTGAAAAAACTGCCGCAAAAAATGCCAATGCCAACACGAATATCCTCCGTTTCTATCCAAAAACTTTATTTATAGTATAAAATTGCATAAAGATTTCAATTAAAATATTTGCTTTTTGCCTAAAAAACGGCATATTAAGGCAATAAATCAACAAGAAATAAAAATAATAGTCGAAATTTGAAAAAAATTGTGGTAATACTCCCACAGGACTAAATTAAAGAAGAGAAATCAATATGAGTAACGACAATACATTTGTGTTGGATTTTGAAAAAAATATTGTGGAAATTGAAGCTAAAATTGAAGGCTTAAAGCTCTTGGCCAAAGATCAAGATGTTGATATTGCCCAAGAGGTTTCCCGTCTGGAGCAAAAATTAGAAAAGCAAGTCAGACAAACTTATTCTCACCTCACCCCGTGGCAAAAGTTGCAAGTGTCACGCCACCCGCAACGTCCGCACTGCTTGGACTATGTCCATGCTTTAATCGAAGATTTCACGCCCCTTTGTGGTGATCGCCTGTTTGGTGATGATGAGGCAATGATTGCCGGTATCGGCCGCTTTAAGAATATTTCGGTTGTTATTATCGGCCAAGAAAAAGGCTCTGATTTGGAAACGCGTATGAAGCACAATTTCGGTATGGCTAAGCCTGAAGGCTACCGCAAAGCGCAACGCTTGATGGATATGGCCGATAAATTTAATATGCCGGTTATTGCCTTTGTTGATACCGACGGTGCTTTCCCGGGTATTGATGCCGAAGCCAGAGGGCAAGCCGAAGCCATTGCTTCTTCAATCGAAAAATGCTTGCAAATTCATGTTCCTATTGTGTCCGTTGTTATCGGTATGGGTGGTTCCGGCGGTGCTATCGCCATTGCAACCGCCAACCGAATTCTAATGTTGGAGCACTCTATCTATTCGGTTATTTCGCCGGAAGGCTGTGCCTCTATTTTGTGGCGTTCGGCCGATAAAGTTCAAGAAGCAACCGAAGCTCTGCATTTGACGGCGCAAGATTTACGCCATTTCGGTGTGATTGATGAAATCATCAAAGAGCCGATTGGCGGGGCACACCGTGACCCGAAAGCCACGATTGAGAAAGTCGGCGATTGTATCTTAAAACACCTAAAAGAGTTACTGCCGCTCAGCGGAGAAGAGCTCAAGAAACAACGCTCGGCCAAGTTCTTGGCAATGGGACGCAACCTACCGGAAAACTAAGGCGCTGTCATGAGTGCACCGTTGATTGCCCTAAGCATAGCTGTTGTTGTGTTGCTGTTGTGCGTTCTGTATTTGTTACTGCACAAGGGCTCAAATCAAGAATTATCTGCCTTGAGCGAAATGCTGTTTCGCTCTCAGGCAGAGTTGGCCGGACGCATCACTCAGCTGTCTGAAAACAATCAAAACGCACAAAACAAAATTGCCGAAGCCATTAACGACCAAAAGGTTTCTGTCCTCAAAATTATGGATGAAAAATTATTGGCCGTGACCAAAAGTGTTGGCGAAGGCTTGCAACAATCCACTACCAAAACGGCAGAAACATTGCATGACTTGCGCGAGCGTCTGGCTAAAATTGATGTGGCGCAACAAAAAATTTCCTCTTTATCGGAACAAGTCGTTTCTTTGCAAGAGGTGCTGTCTAACAAGCAGGCAAGGGGCGCCTTTGGTGAAATCCAACTCAATGATTTGGTAACTTCGGCTTTACCGCCGTCGGCTTATGCTTTTCAGGTGGTGTTAAGCAATCAAAAGCGGGCCGATTGTGTGCTGAATTTGCCCAACCCGCCGGGAATGATTGTCATCGATTCGAAATTTCCTTTAGAGAGCTATCAAGCCCTGCGCAATGCGCATAACGACCGCGAAAAAGTTGAGGCCGAACGCTTTTTCAGAGCATCGGTCTTAAAGCACATCAAAGATATTGCCGACAAATACATCATCCCGGGTGAAACGGCAGAATCAGCCTTGATGTTTTTGCCATCCGAGTCGATTTATGCCGAATTACACTCCAATTTTACGGACGTGGTAGAGGTTTCTTATCGCGCAAAAGTATGGATTGTTTCACCCACCACCTTAATGGCCACGCTCAATACGGTTCGCGCCGTGTTAAAAGATGCGAGAATGCGTGAAATGGCCGGCGTTATTCAAAAAGAGGTCGGCTGCCTGATAGAGGATATTTCGCGTCTGGACGACAGAGTCGATAACCTGAGCAAACATTTTGAAATGGCCGCTAAGGACATCGGCGAGATAAAAGTTTCTTCCGGCAAAATATCGCGCCGGATAGATAAAATAGAAGATATTCAATTAGGCCAGGACAAAGTGCCGACCGGAGTAGAGCATTTAGCCAGTTGAGTAAAATCTATTTTATGTGGGATAAGTTCCAATAAAATTTTTGTTTTTTAACAAATTGCGATATTGATTTATGGAACAAAAACGGATAACTTATCTGCAATACGAAAGAAATTAATTAATAAATTATAGAAAAGAGGTATTATCGTGACTAGATCTGAACTAATAGAAAGAATTGCCAACAAAAATCCGCATTTAATGTTGAAGGATGTCGAAAGAATTGTCAGTGTGGTTTTTGATAAAATCATCAGCTCGTTGGCAGCCGGAGAAAGAGTTGAGTTTCGCGGCTTCGGAGCTTTTTCGATTCGCAAACGTTCTCCCCGCGTAGCTAAAAACCCGCGTACCGGCGAACAGGTTAAGGTTGAAGAGCGTAATATTCCTCATTTCAAAACAGGAAAACAACTCCACGAGCTCTTAAATCCGAAAAAATAATTTTTTTTGACAAGAAAGAAAGGGGCAAAATATGGGTTTTATTAAAATGCTGATAGGCTTGCCGATACTCATCGTTATTCTGATATTTGCATTTGTGAATAATGATTTGGCAACATTTAACCTATGGCCCTTTTATTTTGAAGTAACGGTATCTTTGAGCGTGGCTGTTGTCTTTTTTGTTTTGCTGGGTTTTGTGCTGGGTCTGTTGTGGATGTGGCTGTCCTATGCGCCGGTACGTAAAGCTCTGCGCCAACAAAAGAAACAAAATAAGAAATTAAGCAAAGAACAACAAAAATTGGTTGAAAAAGTCTCAGGCCTGCAGTCTGATTTGGATACAATGAAAGCCTCTGAAGCCTCTCTTCCCAAACCAAGTTTTGGACAACGCTTAAAAGCATTCTTTTCCCGCCGCTCAAAAGAGGGTGAGAACTCTGGTACTAACTAACAGAAATGGTGAAAAATGAACTGGTTAACTGACTTTGTAAGACCAAAAATCAAAAAAGTAACCCCAAAAGAAATCGCAGATAACTTATGGGTAAAATGTCCGGTATGCGGGCAAATGCTCTTTTCCAAAGAGATGAAAAAGAATTTATATGTTTGCACATCTTGCGGACATCATCTTCGTTTGTATGTCGACAAAAGACTGAAAATGCTTTTTGACGGCGAATATAATGAAATTGCATTGCCGACGCCGAAAGAAGACCCCTTAAAGTTTAAGGATACCAAAAAATATACCGACCGCTTAAAGGCCTATCGCAAGAGCACCGGCAGCAATGATGCTATTCGCGTTGCTCAAGGCGACATTGGCGGAATTCCTTGCGTGGTTGCCGCAATGGACTTCTCTTTTATGGGTGGTTCTATGGGCATGGCAGTTGGCGAAGGCATTGTTAAAGCTGCTGAAATTTCCGCTCGCAATAACTATCCGTTGATTATAGTGGCAGCTTCCGGCGGTGCACGTATGCAAGAGGGAATTTTGTCACTTATGCAAATGGCCAGAACCACGGCCGCCATCAATCAGGTTAAAGAAAAGGGCATTCCTTATATTTCTGTTTTAACCGACCCGACCACGGGTGGTGTTTCGGCCTCTTTTGCCATGTTGGGCGATGTTCACATTGCCGAAAAAGGCTGTATTATCGGTTTTGCCGGCGCCAGAGTGATTGAGCAAACAATTCGTGAAAAGCTCCCCGAAGGGTTCCAAAGGGCCGAATATTTGCGTGAACATGGTATGGTTGATATTGTGGTAACGCGTCACGAATTAAAAAATGAACTGGTAAAAGTCATTAGTATTTTGACCCATAAAAAACCGGTTCTCAACACAGCTTTGTTGGAAAATAAGTAAATCTAAAAGCCCTGCGTCAGGCAGGGTTTTTTGTGAGAAGTAGGGATGAATATATCGGGCTTAAAATATGTGCTGTTTGATTGGGATAACACCCTGGCAGAAAGCCGCAGTACTTTAGTTTTGGTGGTCAATCAAGTCTTAAAAGAATATGGACTTCCCAGTTGGGACCAAGTGAAAGACTTGCGAGACCCGAACTTATCTTTTCGGGATAATTTTCCGCGTATTTTCGGCGCAGATAAAGCAGTTGCTGCCTATGAGCGCTACGCCGCATTATATCCGCAGGTCGTAACCTCGCATATTAAAACTTTTCCCTATGTTTCCGAAGTGCTGAATTTTTTTAAGTCAAAAAATATTCCGATAATGATTATGAGCAACAAAGACCGAAGGTTGTTGGAACTGGAGCTTCCGCTGTTGTTTGATAAAACGCTGTTTAGCCGCATAGTTTGCGGACACGAGGCTTTGCGTGACAAACCTTATCCCGAGCAGGTTTACTACACCCTGCAAGGCTTGCTCAAACAAGACGAAATAACGCCTGAAAATGTGTGGGTCGTAGGCGATAGTCCGATGGACAGCAGTTCGGCACAAGCGGCAAATGCACAAGCCATCCGTATAGGTCGTCCCATCTGGGGGGACCAAGAAAAACCCGAGGCCGACATATGGTATTTTGATGATTTTGAAAGTTTTTACAAAGCCTTGCAAAACGAATCAATAATAATGCATCAATCCCGCTGAAATTAGCAAAAAATTAAATTACTTTCATTATGCTGATACAAACCTCGTCGCAAAGGAAAAGGCTTATGAAAGACAATTCAGACATTGATTACAAAAAAGTGACGCACTATATCATTATTGCCTTGGTGGCGGTGGTGTTAATCATCCTTAACTATTGCAGCCTCAAAGAGCATATCTCGTCCAATCCGAGCCTCATAACCGATTATCAACCCAAGGAGGATGAATTGGCCATATATCGCACACCGGCAGTGGCCGGATTGTTTTACGCCGGAGATAAAGCCAGATTAGACAGTGAAGTAGAGCATTATTTAGCCTCTCTTACCGGGGGTTCTGAATTTCAACCGCGTATTCTGATTGTACCGCATGCCGGCTATGCTTATTCGGCCGCCACGGCAGGGAAGGCCTATGCCAAATTGCAAAAATATGCCAACCAGATAAAAAACGTAATTTTACTTGGTCCGTCGCACCGCGTAGCCTTTAAGGGAGTAGCCTTATCTTCAGCTGACTATTTTACCACACCGCTGGGCAAAATTGCGCTCAATAAAACGCTCCTGTCCCAACTGGCGCTCAATCCTAACTTCAAATTTAATGATGCCGCCCACAAAGACGAGCATAGTCTGGAAGTTCAACTGCCTTTTTTGCAAAAAGTGCTCACCCATTTTCAAATTGTGCCTTTGGTGTATGGAGATGTTTCGCCGCAAATTTTTGCAGAGACACTTTCGCCCCTGTTAGAGCAACCGGGAACAATTTTGGTCGTTTCGGCCGATTTATCTCATTACCACGATTATGCAACTGCCCAAAAACTGGATTCGCAAACCGCAAAACTGGTAGAGCAAAATAAACCCGAACTTGAAAATCATATGTCTTGCGGAGCCATTGGCATTAATGCGGCACTCATATTAGCCCAAGAAAAAAACTTTCGTCCGACCACTTTGGATTTAATCAATTCCGGTGACACGTCTGGCGACAAAGACCGCGTTGTCGGCTATGGCGCTTGGAGTTTTGAAAAAGCACCTTTGAGCAAAGCCCCGCTTTCCAAACTGGAGCAAGAAACCCAAAACCTCCGCCAATTTGTTAAAGACCACGGGCAAGAGCTGTTGCAAATTGTGGCACGTTCTTTGCAAAAATCTCTAACGGAACACAAACCTTATTCTCCCTCGCGCAAAGACTATGCCGATGAGTTGTTTAACAAAGGGGCCTCTTTTGTAACACTGAAAAAGCAGAATGCATTGCGTGGGTGTATCGGTACGGTTATTCCGCATGTGGCCGTTGCACAAGATGTGGCCAAAAACACCTATCTCGCAGCCATGGAAGATAGTCGGTTCTCCCCCCTCACACAAGATGAACTGAAAGATTTGAGCTTTTCAGTATCTCTGTTGACGGGGTTTGAACCCATTATTTATAAAAATTCCGAAGATTTATTGTCACAAATCAAAGCCGGCATTGATGGCATAATTATCCGTGACGGCGACAGACAAGGGCTGTTTTTGCCCTCCGTATGGCAAGAGCTGCCGGATAAGGAAGAATTTATGAAACAATTAAAAATCAAAGCCGGAATCAACCCGAGCTATTGGTCAGAAAATTTGAAAGTATATCGTTTTAGAACAGTGGAGATAAAGAGCAATGAAAATTAACGGATATGAAATCGCCTTAAGCGAAAACGAGCTAGATGAAATTATCAATCACAGAATGCGTACCATCGAGTTGGTATCAAAAGATTTTGAAGGCTACAAGAACCTAACCGAAGGAAACAAAAAAGCTCTTGAGCACTTGGTTGCTGCTGCCAAAATTTTAGATGATGTAGCTTTTATCCAAGACCACGAAAAAAATATGGAGATGAAACAAGCACTTCAAAAAGCCGCCAAAGAGAGCGCTTATGCCGCCAAAGCACTAAAGTTGTTTACCTCTTTTCACGGTGTTGAAGGACATAATGGTATTGATTTGGAGCCCATCGAAATCTTTAAGGGCTTAAAAGGTGCCAAAGGACGCAATTTTTACCCCTCAGATTTGAGTGTCGAAGAATTTCATCAAATCCTGACCCGTATGATAGAAGCCGGAAAAATCGAAGAAGTTAAAAAGATTCTGAGCGTTCGCACGATGGTTCGCCGCGACCAAGATATGCTCAAAGCCATTGACTATACGGAATTTTTCAAAGATGAGTTTTCCAAAGCCGCCAATGAATTAGAAGTTGCCGCTCACTATACCACGGATGAAGAATTTAAGGATTATCTGGGCTGGCAAGCACAAGCTTTGCTTCAAAACAACGAAGATATGGATATGTTGGCCGATAAACATTGGGCAATTCTGCAAAACAACAATCAGCTGGAGTTTACCTTAGGTCGTGAAAGCTATGATGATGAATTGACCCCGACGGTATATGACAATCCCAAATTAATGGAATTGCTCAATGCCCACCACATTGAGGTTAATCCCAAAGATATGTTGGGCGTTCGTGTCGGTATTATTAACAAACAAGGCACGGATTTAATCTTAAAGTTCAAAGAGCATATGCCTGAGCTGGCTAAATTAATGCCTTATGCCGACAAATATCATCAATCTGTTTCGGGCAGCGGTGAGTTAAAGCAAACCATGGTTGATGTTGACTTGGTAGCCCTAACTGGAGACTATGCTCAGTGCCGCGGGGCCATTACCACGGCGCAAAACCTGCCCAATAACGATAAATTAGCCATCAAAACCGGTGGCGGACGTAGAAATGCATACCACCGTCAAGTAAGAATGAGCGGCGATAAGGAAAGAAACAAAAAGCTCTTAGAGCGTTTGGTCTCTCCCGAATTGCACAAATATTTTGATTTGGAGGCAGATCATCTCTTTGTGATAGGGCATGAAAACGGCCACTCTTTAGGCCCTGATAATGAATATCAAAGAGCCTTAGGCTTATATAAAAGCACGGTTGAAGAAGAAAAAGCCGATGTCGTTTCAATCGCCTTTATGCCCGAATATGTCAAAGCCGGTGTGATTGATGCAGAAACGCTAAAGAAAATCTATACGACTTGGGTAGTTTATCGCCTGTTTTTGAAAGCACAACCTTTGGAGGCACACCGTGTCGGTGAGTTAATACACTTTAATTTCTTGCATGACCACAAAGCCTTCTGGTTTGATGAAAGCCACAAATTGCATATTGATTTTGATAAGTTCCATGACGTTGTTTACCAAATGTTGCAAGAAACGATAGCGGTTCAGTTATCAAAATCATCCGCCAAAGCCAAAGAGTTTATTGATAAATACACCACTTGGGGCGAGACGTCGCAATATATCGCGCGCATACAAAAAGAATTGGGTGTAAAGAATTATATTTGGATAGAAGGACATTTTTAAGCGATGTATTACAGCTTTTTTGAAATTTTCTCGATAGGGGTCGGCCCATCGAGTTCGCATACGGTTGGCCCGATGCGTGCGGCCAAACGCTGGCTTAATAATTTGCGGACTCAAAACCTGTTTGATAAAGTTGCGAAAGTAGATGTCACCTTGTATGGCTCTTTGGCGCTGACCGGTTACGGGCACGGTACGGTCAAGGCCATCGTCTATGGCTTGATGGGACTTGAGGCAGAAGAAATAAACCCCGAAATTCCCTATGTTAACGCCGTGCAACAAGATAAGATTTTGCACCTTGGACAAGAGCGAGCCATCCCGTTTGACTTGGATAAAAATGTTGAATTTGCCAAAGACATTTTTTTGCCCGAACATTCCAACGGAATGCGCTTTGTAGCCTATGATGAGGCGGGCAATGTTTTGCTTAATGAGGTTTATTTTTCGGTTGGCGGCGGCACGGTTGCACGCCAAGACGAAATGGCCACAAGAAGCGAGCGAAAACCCTATGATGTACCCTATGACTTTGAAAGTTGTAAAGAACTGATGGCCATTTGTGAAAAAGAGCAACTGAGTATTGCAGACGTGGTGTGGAAAAACGAATGCGCAATACACTCAGCAGCGGAAGTTGATGCCGAAATTGCCAAAATCAACCGTGTGATGCAAAATTCGGTTGAGAGAGGAATTAAAGCCAAAGGCATCTTGCCCGGCGGACTAAATTTGGAGCGCCGTGCGCCCAAACTATACAAGCGCTTGGAAGAGAAATTTATTAATAATGACTATGACCCGTTGGAGATGATAGATTGGATAAACCTGTGGGGCTTTGCCGTTGCCGAAGAAAATGCCTCCGGCGGACAAATTGTTACCGCTCCGACCATGGGTTCTGCCGGTATAATTCCGGCGGTTATGCGCTATTATGAAAAATTCGCGCATGTAAAATCACCCTATAAAATTGACGACGGCGTCAAAGTATTTTTACTAACCGCTTCAGCCATTTGCAGTCTCTATCGCACCAATGCCTCAATTTCGGGAGCCGAAGTCGGCTGTCAGGGAGAGGTCGGGGTTGCTTGCTCAATGGCTGCCGCGGGATTGGTTGCGGCCATGGGCGGTACCAACCGACAAATTGAAAATGCCGCCGAAATTGCCATGGAGCACAATCTTGGCCTAACCTGTGACCCGCTCAATGGCCTGGTTCAGGTTCCTTGTATTGAACGCAACGCCATGGGTGCCATCAAGGCTGTTAATTCGGCTCGTTTGGCCCTGCGCGGCACCGGACAACATATCGTTCCGCTGGACAGTGTGATAAAGACAATGTTTGATACCGGTAAAGATATGCATAACAAATACAAAGAAACCTCATTAGGCGGTTTAGCGGTTAATGTCACCAACTGCTAAAAATCACTTGCCAGAAACAAAAAAATGCCCCACTATTAACACCAATAAAGTTAACCATACGTGGGGCATTAAATGTATAAAAAATTGATAGCCGGTGAATTTGGCTTAAAAGAAACTTTTTGGAAGTTTGGGGTGTTCGGCACTCTGGCCGCGCTTTTAATTGTTAAAATTTTCGGGGCGCTCTTAGCTCCGCGCTTGGCCGGTATCAGTATCTATGCCTATTACACCACCTATTTTAATCCCCTGACCATGGACAAAGCCATAGTTGTTTATACGGTTTGCTACCTAACAAGTTTGTTTATTTTACTGGCATATAACGTATCCATGATATTAGCCGTTTGGCGCAGTGCAAATGCCTATGAACGCAGTCCATGGTTGAGCCGCATAGCCAAGACCATAATGTTGTTAATCGTTTATATTTGTATCAAATCTGTATTTTAGGAGGGAACATGAAAAAAGCGGTAATAATATGCGGAATATTACTCCTTATGGGGTGCGTGAAAGCAGGAGAATTCACGCCTGAACGTCATCGTTTGCATGACCTCAACCGCACCGAAACCTGCGCTCAAGATTCCCGCAAATGTATTCCGGATACCAATATTCCCTGGTAACAAAATCAAAAGAAAACCTCCGCATTGCGGAGGTTTTCTTTCTAATCAATATTAACAACAATGCCTTTATAGGTTAAAAACTCAGGCGTTTTGCCGTTAAAGCTGTTATATTTTTTAATTAAATCAAGCGCTTCTCTATCTTTCACCGGTTGGCGAGAAGATGCTTTAGCCGCGCGCGGTTTGGCTGCGGGAGCTTCATTGGATTTAGCGCTGATTTCGGCTTCGGCTTCTTTGGCCTTGTCGATTTTAATTTCTTCGGGTGCTTTTAAGATTTTATCCAAAATACCTTGAGTTTCTTTGGAGCGGCGATTGGTATAAACAATATTTTGTTTGTCTGCCGGCAAAATTTCCAAAATTTTTTCAAGATTAGCCAGCTGTTTTTTCTTCTTAATGAGGTTAATATCATCAACCACCAAGATATTGGTTTTGCCCAAATCCAGTTTATCTTCATCAGCCAGCTCCAAGAGCAAATCCGGAGAGCCGATAATCACATTAGCCTCTTTGTTAACGTCTTCGCCTTTACCTTTAAGCGTTGTTTCGTTAATTTCGTGATATTTGTTAAAAATAGCCATGCGATCGGACACCACAACCGATTGCTCTGAGTCAGGCGTAATAATCAAAATATATTTTTGCTCATTGCTGTTTTGCGAAATAATATCCAAAAGCGGAAAAACATAAGACGTTGTTTTTCCACAACCCGACGGAGCAATCGTAAACACGTCCTTCCCTTGCAAAATAGATGGAATAACGTCGCTTTGAACGGTTGTCGGTTCTTTAATTCCAAATTCGTCAATCGCTTTAATTGTCTTATCAGAAAGACCCAAATCTGCAAAATTCATGATACTTCTTCTTAATTTTTTTGTGGTTAAATTTAATTTATTGAAGTATTATGTATTTTATAAAGATAGTCAACCCAAATATGAAAGGCATGACCGATGTTAATGAATAAAGACGATTCTATTTTGCTGATAATTGATGTTCAGGAAAATTTGGCACCGGCGCAAGAAAGCCCGCGTGAGGTAATTAATGGGTGCGCTTCTTTGCTCAATGTTGCCGAAAAATTAAATATTCCTTATTTGATAGCCGAGCAAGACAGAAAAGTTTTTGGCCCGACCATGATAGACTTGCGCAATGTTTTGGGCGAAAAAGCACGCTATTTTGAAAAAGATACCTTATCTTGCTACAAAAATGATGCCATCCGTGAGGCCATAACCTCTTCAGGCAAAAAGCAACTGATTATTGCCGGACTTGAAACACATCTTTGCGTCTTGCAAACGGCATTGGACTTTGCCGAAAATGGTTTTCAGGTATATGTTGTCGGAGACAGCTGCTCTTCCCGTAACGGCACGCAAAGCATCATGGGTGTACAACGACTTTTGCATAATGGGGTAGATGTTGTCACTAAAGAAATGGTTTTGTTTGAGTGGATGAACAAATCCGGCAGCGAGCTCTTCAAAGAATTGTGGGAGCGCCGCCCTTAAAAATCATTGGAAAATGCAATTAAAAAAACTCCGGTTTGAGCCGGAGTTTTTTGTGTATTAAACGCGTCCGTAAATATCCTCGTAGCGGATAATATCGTTTTCATCCAAATTATCACCGGTTTGCACTTCGACAAATTCCATAATTTCGGCCGTGTCGTTTTGAATGCGGTGCTTGGTTTTTTCGGGAATATAAATTGCATCATTTTGTTTTTTGCTGAGTTTATCTTCGCCCAAAGTCACAACGGCTTGCCCGCGGATAATAATCCAATGTTCGGCTCTGAAATTATGTGATTGCAGTGAAAGTTGGCACCCCGGATTAACGGTAATTTTTTTAACGCAATAGCCATCGCCAGCGTCTAAGACTTCCCACTTGCCCCAAGGCCTGGTGTCAAAGTCTCCTTTTTTATAAGCATTAGTCATAAATTTTCTCGATTTAACAAAAAGAATAAGATTATTCTTGATGAAAAAATATAGATATTATATAAAAAAATCAAGTTGAAATTTTATGCGCAATGGGAAGACAAATGCAATCACCGGCAATTAATCAAGCAATGGATATTCTAAAATACCTGCGGGCTGTTACCGAAAGCCAAGACAGCGTTTCGGATAAATTATCCAAAATCGTACGCATTATTGCCGAGCAGACGGGCTCTGAAGCCGCCTCAATCTATATTGCGGTAGATGACAATTATCTGGAGCTTTTCGCCTCCTATGGGCTAAATTCGAGTGCCGAACACCGCCTGACCATCCGCAACGGCGACGGTCTTATTGGCGAGGTCGGAAAAACGGCGCGCTCACTGGCCACGCCAGATGCTCTCAAACATCCGAAATTTTCCTATAAAGCGGTTTTGGGCGATGAGGCCTATCATGCCTTTTTAGCTGTGCCGCTGATTCGTTGGAACCGAGCTATCGGTGTTTTGGTTGTGCAAAAAAAAGAGGTTTATGAATATTCGACCACACAAATAGAAATCCTTGAAACCATTGCCATGGTGCTGGCCGAAGTTGTAGCCTCAGATGAAATGACTGCCTACAAAAAAGAGCTGATAAAAGAACGCGGCCTCACCTTAAAAGACAAAATTAAAGGCATTAGCTTAAGCAAAGGATACGGCTTGGGCAAGGCTATTATTCACCGCCGCCGCCAAGCTGTCAGCAAAATTTTTGCCGAAGACAAAGAAAAAGAGCTCAAACGCTTAGAGACCGCCCACAAGCAAATGAATCAGGATTTGGATGAAAAACTCAATTCCACCAAAATCGGTATTGGCGAGCATGCCGATATTTTGGATGCCTATAAAATGTTTGCCAAAGACAAAGGCTGGTACAAAAAAATAGCCGATAACGTCAATTCGGGCTTAACGGCAGAAGCCGCTGTCGAGCGGGCCTATGAGGATATGTGGAACCGTTTGTCGGCCACTTCCGACCAATACTTAAAAGAGCGTCTGCATGACCTGCGCGATGTCGCTGACCGCTTACAAACTTATTTGAGCGGCGATGTAGGTGTGGCAGCAGAGGTCATGAACAGCAGTGACATTATTGTTGTTGCCCAAACCATGGGTCCGGCCGATTTAATGGATTATGACTATAACAAAATCCGCGGGCTGGTGATTGAAGATGGGACGCCCACCATGCATGTGGCAATCGTCGCCAAGGCCTTGAATATTCCGGTCGTTGCCAAAATCAAAGGCTTGTTTAATGATATTAAAACCGGCGATTCTTTAGCCGTTGACGGTAATGAGGGCTATATTTACATTAATCCTTCCGTGGCGGTTCAAGAAAAGTTCAAAACCAAAATTGCCGAAAAAGAAAAACTCCAAGCCCGCTTGGCCGAACTAAAAAAACTCCCATCCAAAACTTTGGATGGCGTCAGAATAGGGCACTATGTCAACATAGGTTTGGCTTTTGACTTAGACTATATCGAAACCACAAATTGTGACGGTGTTGGTCTGTATCGAACGGAAATTCCGTTTATGTCCTCAGATGTAATGCCGGATGTTGAACGCCAAATTGGCTACTATAAGGAGCTGATGGATAGAGCAGACGGTAAAAAAGTAATTTTCCGGAGTTTGGATGTCGGTTCGGATAAATTGTTGCCTTACTGGAGTGCCATGGGTGAAGAAAATCCGGCAATCGGATGGCGTTCGATTCGCATCACCTTGGACCGCCGTGCCATTTTGCGCAAGCAAATGCGTGCGTTTTTGCGTGCCGCGGCAGGCAGAGAGCTCAATGTTATGTTTCCGATGATATCGGATGTGTCCGAATTTGAAGATGCCAAAGAAACCCTGATGATTGAGCTGGAAAAAGAAAAGAAAAAAGGCTCGCCAATTCCCTCAAAAGTCAATGTCGGATTGATGATTGAAGTCCCCTCAATAGTTTTTCAGTTAGAGGATGTTCTCAAACAAGCCGATTTCATTTCCATCGGCACCAATGACTTGGCGCAGTTTACCTTTGCCTGCGATAGAGGCAACCCTCGCTTGACGGAAAGATATGATGTTTTATCTTCGCCATTTTTGAAATTGCTGGAAGATATTGTGACCAAAGCCAACCAAGCCAAGGTCTATTGTTCGGTTTGCGGTGAAATGGCCAGCAACCCGATTGAGGCCATGGCGCTTATTGGTCTGGGATACAGAAATTTATCCAGCTCCGGAGCGTCATTTGGTCGTGTTAAGTCGATGATACGTTCCATTAATGTTGCCGAGGTTGAAGATTATGTAAAAAGCCTATTGAAATCTCAAAAAAGGACTTTACGTCCGCAATTAATGGCTTATGCTTATGACCATGGAATAGAAATCTGTTAAAGATTCGCAAATCAAATAAATATATCAAGAGGATAAAACCGTGAAAAAAGGAACTAAAGAAGAAATAAAGACGGAAGCCGCCAAGGAAGAAGTTGCACCTTCGGCCGAGACAATGGCTCCCGTTGAAGGAAAAGTCGGCGGTATGTTGCGCGATGCCCGCACCAAAAAAGGCTATAGCTTGGATGATGTCGCAAAAGAGCTCTATATCCGTAAATCTTTTTTGGAGGCAATTGAAAGCAGCAATTATGAAGAAATTCCCGAGCCGCCTTACGGCATCGGCTTTATCCGCTCTTATGCTGATTTTTTGGGGTTGAATTCTGAGCGCATTGTTCAGTTGTTTAAGGAAGAAACCGACGCCAAAAATCAAAAAGAGGACGTCTATGTTTTAGAGCCGCAAGCCGAAGCCACCATGCCCAATAAAAAATACTTAGGCATTAGTGTTTTGGCGATTGTTGTGCTCTATGTTGCATGGCTGGGCTATAACAAAACGCAGTTTGAAGAAACGCCTGTCAGCACCGGAGAGGACATTATTGCAGAAGTATCGACCCCGCAAACAAATGACAATTTCCCCTTACAAGTTGAGGAATTTGCCACGGTTGATACCTCGTCTTCCGCCGAACAACCCGAAACCCTTCCGATAATTGATACGACAACTGCACCGGTTGAGGAAACCCCTCAAGTAACCGTGAGTGAAGAAAACTTTGTTGAAACGCCGAAAGCAGAGGAAACAAAAGAAAACTTGAGCGAAGAACCCAAGGCGCAACCTCAAATTTCTGAAACACCAAAAACCGAAGAAGTTGCAGAAAAACTAAAGGAAGAAGTAAAGCCGGAAAAAAAAGTTAGCCCCAAAGCAGGCTCTCGCGTTACCATCAAAGTCAACAAAGAAACCTGGGTCGAAGTAAAAGATGGCAAAAAATTATGGCTCAGCAAAGTTTTGCAAGCCGGAGACAGCTATCAAGTTCCGGCCGGCGAGGGGATGATTTTATCTGTTGGTCGTGTTGATGCGGTAGATGTTGAAATTGACGGCAAAGTTGTGCCAAATGTCATTACTTCCGGCAAGAAAACCGGCATTGCCCTGGATAAATATTTATCTGCTAACCATTAGCGATTCTATTATTTAAAGAAAATAGCAGGTTTAGGCTTGCTATTTTCTTTTTGTTTTATAAACTATAGAAAATTTTTGAGCTCTGACTAGGAGGAGAGAAATGGAAAAAATCATACGTCGCAAATCGCGCCAAATTATGGTAGGGAAAGTTGCCGTCGGGGGCGATGCACCGATAACCGTTCAGTCAATGACCAACACTTTGACTTCGGACATCAAAGCGACGATTGAACAAATTCGCCGTCAAGAGGCTGTCGGGTGCGATATTACACGTTGCTCCTGCCCGGATGAAGATTCGGCCAAAGCCTTAAAAGAAATTACCAAGGCCGTTAATATTCCGGTTGTGGCGGACATCCATTTTGACTATCGTTTAGGTTTACTGGCAGCAGATAACGGTGCCGCTTGCCTGCGCATTAACCCCGGCAATATCGGCGGTGCCGATAGGGTCAAAGAAGTTGTAAAAGCAGCCAAAGCCAATGGTTGCTCGATTCGCATTGGTGTAAATGCCGGTTCGCTCGATAAACGCTTGCTCGAAAAATATGGCGAGCCAACCGCTGACGCCATGGTTGAGAGTGCCTTGGAGCAAGCCAAAATGCTTGAAGACAATGACTTTAGAGAGTTCAAAATTAGTGTTAAGTCCTCCAACACCCTCATGATGATTGAAGCCTACAAAAAATTGGCCGCCGCTTGTGATTATCCTCTGCACTTAGGTGTGACCGAAGCCGGAGGTTTGCGTGCCGGAACGGTTAGATCCGCAATCGGCATCGGTAGTTTGCTAATGGCCGGAATTGGGGACACGTTAAGAGTATCATTAACGGCAGATGTTGAAGAAGAAGTCAAAGCCGGTTATGAGATATTAAAAGCCCTTGATTTGCGACATCGGGGCGTCAGAATAATTTCTTGCCCGACTTGTGCCCGCCGCGGATATAATGTCCAAAAAACGGTTGAGGAGTTAGAAACAAGATTGGCGCATATCACCCAGCCGCTCACCTTAGCCGTTATGGGTTGTGTGGTCAACGGCCCCGGGGAATCCGCTCATTCCGATTTTGGTGTTTGCGGTGGCAAAGGCGGAGAAAATATGATATTTATTGCAGGCAAACCGGCCTACAAAGTAAAGAGTGAAAATATTGTTGACGAATTGGTTCGTCTGGTAGAAGAAAAGGTTAGTTAAAATGGCAAAAATACAAAACGTACGCGGAACTTATGATTTATATGGCGAAGCCAAAAGAAAAGCCAAAAAGGTAATCGCAACCGGCAGCGAAGTGGTTGAAAAATATGGTTTTGAAGAAATTGAAACCCCGATTTTTGAATTTACGGAAGTCTTTTCCCGCAATTTGGGTGACACTTCGGATATTGTCACCAAAGAGATGTATTGCTTCCAAGACCGCGGTGGCGAGAGCTTAACTTTGCGTCCTGAAGGCACGGCCGGTGTCGTTCGCGCCTTTATCTCCGAGGGTATGCAACAAAATCTTCCGGTGAAATTATACTATGCCGGCCCGATGTTCCGTTATGAGCGTCCGCAAAAAGGTCGTCAACGCCAGTTCACGCAATTTGGTGTCGAGCTCTTGGGTGTTGAAACGCCGCAAGCTGATATTGAAGTTATTTCCATGGCCTATGAATTTGTTGAAAAATTAGGCCTTATGGGCACGGTAACGGTAGAGATAAATTCGCTTGGAGACCAAGAAAGCCGCGATGCTTATCGCACCAAACTGGTCGCTTATTTGAAAGAACACTATGATGAGCTCTCTGAGGATAGCAAAACCAGATTAGAGAAAAATCCGCTGCGCGTTTTGGATTCTAAGGAAGAATGTGATAAAAAAGTGGTAGAAAATGCGCCTTTGTATAAAGATAGCCTCAATGAATCTTCAACCGCATTTTTCAATCAAGTCTTGACGGGATTAGATAAATTGGGTATTAAATACCGCGTAAACAACCGCCTTGTCCGTGGATTGGATTATTACTCCCACACGGTATTTGAGCTTGTTACCGATAAATTAGGAGCTCAGGGCACGGTTTTGGCCGGCGGCCGTTATGATGGCTTGGTTGAACAAATGGGCGGTGGCAAAGTTTCGGGAATTGGCTGGGCTTGCGGTGTAGAACGCTTGAGTATGTTGCTCGATGCCGATGTTTCACTTCCGCGCCCGATAGCCGTAATTCCGGTTACCGAAGATGTCAATCTGTCTGCCTTAGAAATTGCTTATCGTTTAAGAAAAGCTGGCTTTAGGGTTGAGCAAAGCTACGGCGGCAATATGAAAAAACGCCTAATGAAAGCCAATAAGGTTAATGCCTCTCAAGCTGTTATTGTCGGTCCGGATGAATTGAGCGAAGGTAAAGTAACGATTAAAAATTTGGACAGCGGTGAGCAAAAAACCGTTGACCTCAACACAATAGAAAAGGAAATAAATTAATGGCCTCTTTTGCGGAAAAATTGGCAAATGTGGTAAGCCGCCACGAAGAAATTTCGGCATTATTGTCTTCACCGAACGTAAGTGCGGATGACTTGGTTCGTATGAACAAAGAGCTTGCCGCGCTGACCCCGGTTGTGGAAGCAATTCAAGAATATAACCACACCGAGCAAAATATGAACGATGACAAGGCAATGATGGAAGATTCCTCACTTGATAAAGAGATGAGAGAAATGGCTGAGGCTGAGTATTATGAGCTCAAAGAAAAATTGCCTGAATTGGAAAAACATATCAAAATTTTACTTCTCCCCAAAGATGCCGAAGATGAGAAAAACGCGATTCTTGAAATTCGTGCCGGAACGGGCGGCGATGAAGCAGCCTTGTTTGGTGCGGTTTTGTTTGAGATGTACCAACGCTATTCGGCATTGCAAGGTTGGAAGTTTGAAACCTTAGACGTGGATGAAAACGAGCTTGGCGGCTACAAGCAGGCAACAGCCAAAATTACCGGAAAAGACGTGTTTGCAAAGCTAAAATTTGAATCCGGCGCGCACCGTGTTCAACGTGTTCCGGTAACGGAATCTCAAGGCCGCGTTCA
>CALXOP010000082.1 GCA_944390035.1 uncultured Alphaproteobacteria bacterium
GCTTTCCGCATTGGGGCGGCGAGCCTTTAATTATGTAATATTAAAAAAGGAATAAACTTATGGGATTAAAAAATACAAGAGCCGGTAATTATCCGGAGTGGTACCAAAATGTTGTCAGTGAAGCAGATATGGCCGAAAACTCATCTTCTCCGGGATGTATGGTGATTAAACCTTGGGGATATGGTATTTGGGAACGTATCCGCGACGTGTTTGATGAAAAAATTAAAGAAACAGATCATGAAAATTGCTATTTCCCGATGTTTATTCCGCTGTCTTTCTTCCAAAAAGAAGCTGAACATGTCGATGGTTTTGCTAAAGAAATGGCAGTTGTTACCCACTCTCGCTTATCGATGAAGGACGGAAAACTTGTTCCGGATTCAAAACTGGAAGAACCTTTAATCGTTCGTCCGACATCCGAGGCGATTATTGCCGATTCATTTTCTAAATGGGTAAAGTCGTATCGTGATTTGCCAGTGTTGGTCAACCAATGGGCAAACGTCGTACGTTGGGAAATGCGCCCTCGCCTGTTTTTGAGAACCAGAGAATTTTTGTGGCAAGAAGGTCACACCGCGCACGCAACTGCTAAAGAGGCCGAAGAAGAGACCAAACGTATGTTGGAAGCCTATCGCGATTTGTGCGAAAATACTTTGGCTATGCCGGTGTTGGTCGGTCGCAAACCTGAACACGAAAAATTCCCGGGTGCGGTTGATACTTATTGCGTTGAAGCCATGATGCAAGACGGTAAGGCTCTGCAAGCCGGTACGTCTCACTTCTTGGGGCAAAATTTTGCTAAGTCGGCTAATATTTCCTTTATCAATAACCAAGGGCAATCCGAATATGCTTATACGACTTCTTGGGGCGTTTCAACCCGCTTAATCGGCGGTGTTATTATGACCCATGCCGATGATGACGGTATGGTCGTTCCGCCAAAAATTGCGCCTTATCAGGTTGTGATTGTTCCGGTTATTAAAAAAGCCGAAGATGCCGAAACCGTTATGGCTTATATTGCTAAATTGGTTGAAGCTTTGAAAAAAAAGGCGCCGTTTGGTGAAAAAATCCGCATTAAAGTAGATAAACGTGACAGAGCCTCGGTTGATAAATTCTGGGAGTGGACCAGAAAAGGTGCGCCGATCATTTGCGAAATCGGTATGCGTGATGCCGAAGGCCAAAAAGTTATGGTTAAAGAAAGAACCAAACTCGGTACACAAGAGGGCAAACAAATCGTCGGATTGGATGAATTTGTCAACTCTATCGATGTCCGTTTGGAAAATATGCAAAAAGAAATTTTCTTGAAAGCCAAAAACAGATTGGAGCAAAATATTCGTACAGATATTAAAACACCTGAAGAATTCAAGAAATACTTCAGCCAATCTAATGTTTGGATTGAGGACGGCAAACAAGGCAAAGTTGCTTTTGTTCGCGGTAAGTGGTGTGCCGATCCTGAATCTGAGGCTATTCTTAAAGAAATGAAAATTACAATCCGTTGTATTCCGTTTGACCAAACCGGAACAGAAGGTGTTTGCTTGTTAACCGGCAAACCGGCCACAATGGATGTGATTTATGCTCGTTCTTATTAACCCAATAACAAAAGAGGTTGTTATGAAACTGACAGTATTTAGTTGTTTATTGACTTTGCTTTTTATCAATTCCGTTCAAGCTCAACAGGTTGATCCGGCTTTGATGATTCATGAGCAATTTGCAAAAATAGATACCAATTCGGACGGAGAAATCTCTCAAGAAGAATTCCTCGATTATAAAATGGAAGAGACCAAGAAAGTTACGGCAAAGGTTTTTGAAAAATTAGATACCGATAAAAACGGTACAATTTCTGAAGCGGAATATTCTCAAACCGTTGCAAATATTGTTAATCAGCTGAAAAGAATTTCGGCCGGATTAGCCAAAGACTAATTGGTTTTGCAAAAAAGAAGAGCACCCTTTTGAGGGTGCTTTTTTATTTGCGGCCGGGGTAAGCACGATTAAAAAGTAATTGTTGTGATGATTTCGGATAACACCATTTTCCGCAGACGGTCGGTGTTCTACAATTGGTTATTTGCGGCGTGGTGAAAGGAATATTTTTAATTTTACAATAGGCAAGGTCTGCCATAATTCTGGCTTCCATATATTGTCCATTTATCCCAAATTCATCTGACCAACAGACGTGGCAATTTTTTCCTAATCTTTGGTTTATGTGTTTAAAGATGCTTTGATGTTCCGGCAAAACAAGAGCGTCTCTGTCAATTAGTTTTTTAAAATCATGAAGTGTTTGCGGATTTTTCCACCCGCCGCCAAAGACCAAGAAGTGTTTGGGCATTGTGACGTTTTCCGGGACATATTGCAGCGAGTGAAACATGGCATAAGAGCTCAAATATTCGGCCGTACGCAAAATATCCCAAGGCGTAAATCCTTGCAAATCGGGTAAATGATACCAGGCCGGGTCGGAAGACTTTGGCGGCGGCAACAGATAATAATTCTCTCCTTGCGGGGTTTGCGCCGCATTGTCAAACAGGCGTTTTAGAATTTCAGGATTTATGGTTCCTTGACTGCCGTAGAAGCCGTTTCTATCATAATTTTTTTTGAAAAACTTTTGGGCTAGCATATCTGGAAAATGGTTAAACGGTCCGCTGTCCCACCCTAAAACAACATTTTCACCATTTTGGTTTTGGCTGACAATGGCAATATTGCCGGTGTTGCCGCCATTGCAGAAAGCAAATTCGGTTATGCCTTGCGCCTTGAGCGAGGCGGCCAAATGTGCATTATGCATGGGGGCAAGAGGTGCGCCCTCCCCGCCGTTGAGCATATCATCGGAACGAAAGTCATAAATGACCGGCAGAGACGTTAAATCTGCCAACAAATTCGGATTGCCGACTTGGATGGTATAGGCTTGAGAAGTGCCGGCCAAAGACGGCGGCAAATGTCCGCAAGTTTGGCCATGAAAGCCAATGGCTGCAATTTCTGATTTGTTTATTTTAGCTCTTTTAATAACCTCGTTGACAGCCTTAGCCACAAGGGTTGTATATTCATTGATTGTTGAGATAAACTCTTTGGTTTGTGCAATTTGCGTGAGAGATTGAGGATTGTCTTTCAACAGGTCTTTTATGTGCTGAATTTTTTTACGCAGAGCATTGGAATAAGGAAGCGTCAGCCCTTGGATGTCTTTAATATTATCTTCCGAAAATTGTGTTACAATTACATCAACCGCATCTAACGAATTTCCGGTCATAACGCCTATGGTTTTAATGCCATCCATAAAAAAGTCTCCATATTCTGCACAATATGGAGACCAGTATAGAAGTTTTGAATTAATTCTTTATTAACAGCCAAGTCGTGCCAGACATTCAGTATCCCAGCAACCGACCGTGCTGACATTGTGAAGGTTATGAACGTAATTGGTGAATTCACGCTTAAAAACATTTACATCACCAAAGCCTTGTTCAATATAGGCCGCAGCGGCAATGTCGGCATAGGTTTTGGCATCCGGATTTAATGAGGCCAAGACATTGAGTTTTTTAATCATAAGTTGTTTGTATTTGAAGTTATCTTTGCCAAGGACTTTGATGGAACTTATTTCTTCCATGGTTTTGCGAACATTGTCCGCATTGCGCCCGATTTGAAAGCGCGCCAGGCTGGCATCATAATTTACCAAGGCATCGAAATTTTTGATTTTATTGACAATACTTACAGCTTCTGCTTGAGGATATTCTTGAGTGAGAGTTTCTAACAAAAGGGAGAAAATATGCCCTTTATTTTGTTTGGCGGCGTCAATCTTTTTAATGAAGGTTTCGCCTTTTGTTTCCTTTACCAGAGCTACCATGTCAATACTCCTTCAATCCATAATGATATTCTTTTATTTTATAGGTTTAGTATATCATATTCTCCCCTCTCATACAACATAATTTTGTAACAAAAATGCAACATTTCGCCGCTTGAGGGCTTATATTTGTGGAAGGCTTGGGGTTTTTAATTGTTTATTTACGAGATTTGTGTATTTTGAGCTCAGGAGTAATTTATGACACATATTTGTTTTTCGTCAGAAATATATCATCTTGACCCAAAAGACTTAGCGGTTTTGGCTGATAGTGATACCAACTTCACGGCAGATTGCCCGGATGAGGTTGTTTTGCTTATTGGCGAAAAAGATATTTATGATGATTCAAAACCCGTTATCTATGACACGCTCCTTAAAGGGCGTAAATTGGTTGAAAAAGCCATTGCACAAAATGAACCGTTTATTCCGGTGAGGATTGCATTTATTTCCAGAATTGGTCGGTGGGATTTTTTGTCGCCGCTTATTCGGGTTTTAAGATATAAGTACAAAGCCTATTCCAGCAATATATACCATATAGACCCGTTTGAAATAAGAAAGCTCAAAATAGAGCGTAGTTTTCGGACGCCTGAAAACGCCTATCAATTTTCTAACCCAAAATATAAGATGTCGGAAAGTGAACGCAAAAAAATGTATAACTGGCTCAAAAACAGTATGCAAACAAATGGCTATGATGATCGCTTTCCTTTAGATATTATGCTTTGCCGCAACTTAGGGATTCAAGACACCCTCAATCAAGGACATCATCGGATGGGGGTGGCCATTGATTGCAATATTCATCGGGTATCGGTCATGTTTTCGGCCGCAGGGCAAGCTCCGAAATTTTTGCATCCTCTGTTTCGATTGATTGCTAAGTTTAATTTATGGTTTAAACATATTTTACAAAAATGAGACCGTTATGAAAAAAATTATTCATATTTCTAACTTTAACCTGATTCGCCTTAAGGGATGCTTTCAAGTCGGTTTTCCTTTCAAGATTTCTAACGGTCTGATACGCAACGGATATTCGGTGCTCAACTATCCGGATAGAGATTTGTGCCGGATGTTTGGGTTTGGGCATATGAATTTTATCGGCAAAAGACGGCTTAATCAACATTTGATTAATTACTGCAAAGTGGTGGAGCCGGACGCCTTATTTATCGGGCATGCCGATTTGATTAGCAATGATACAATTGGGGAAATTAAAAAACTTTTCCCTCATTTGAAGGTGCTTCAATGGAGTTGTGATTGGATTGTTCCGGGGTTTGCAGAACGCAATATTCAGGCTGTGGCAGAGCGCGCGAAAGTGGCGGATGTAACATTGATTAGCACCGGAGATAAAGCACTTCTCAGCCAATTCAGAAGAAAAGATACAATTGTCGGCTATGTGCCCAATATGGCTGATGATAGTTTGGAAACGGGACGTGCTTTTGAAAAAGAAGAACTGCCTTTTGACATGATGCTATGCGCTACGACCGGCAAACGCCAATTTTGCGGACAAGATGAAGAGCTGGATAAAATTATTGACGATACAAACCAAAAAGTTCCTCATTTAAAATGGAAGTTGGCCGGAATTAAAGGCGCCCCTACCCTTAACGGCTATGAATATATCAGAGCTTTGCAAGAAAGTGCCATGGGCTTTAATTTGAGCAGGTTAAATGATGTGTATTTGTATAGCTCGGACAGAATGGTGCACTCAATGGCTAACGGACAACTGGTGTTCTTGGATAAACGAAATGGTTTTCAAGATTTGTTTAGCGAGAAGGAAGCCGCCTTTTATGAAACGCCGGAAGAATTTTTTGATAAGGTGAAATTCTATAAAAACAATCCTAAAAAACGTATGGATATTGCCGCAGGCGGTTTCAAAAAAATTCACAATGAATTCAGCAATGTTAAGATTACAAAATACATGGCAGATGTGCTGTTTGATGAAAAGTTTAAAGCCGATAAATCTTGGCAGATTTTATTGAAGGATTAGAAATGTCTTATCATCACGATGAAGCTCTCAAGTTATTAGATAAATTCTATGAAAAAAACGCAGATGTTTTAACCTCGGATATGCGTAAGGCGGCAGACTTTGCGCTTGAGGCTCATAAAGGTCAAATGCGCAAAATCGATGGGGCGCCTTATGTTGTTCATTTGTTTGATGTGGCAGAGATTTTGCTCAATGCCCAAGCATCCGAAAATTTGGTGATTGCCGGTATTTTGCATGATATTTTGGAAGATACGCCACAGACGGATAAAGATATTTTGGCACTGTTTCCGCCGGCAAAAGGGCAAGATATTTTACGCATCATTTTAGCCGATAATGAAAGCGACAAATCCGCCTCTTGGCTGGAGCGCAAAACCGAAACAATTACTTATGCAAAAAATTCGGATGATGAAGAAGGGTTGCTCCTGATTTGTGCCGATAAAATTTCTAATCTTGCCTCCTTGGTGGCCGGTATGGAAGTCGGCGGCGAGTTGGTGTGGAAGTATTTTAACAGCCCAAAAGACCAACAAATCTGGTATTATGAGTCTCTTCTCAAAATTTTTGAGAAAAAATTAGCCCATTATCCGCATTTAATCCGCAGATACCAAAATTTGCTTAATTTAATCGCCTAGTATCTGATTAATTGGTTGAGTATCGGGTCCTGATCCAGTATCTGCAGGGCACGGGCAAAGCTGTCTTTTTCAGATAATATGGTATAGAAATTTGACTTGATGCCAGGGGCCATTTGCAGCGCCTTTATAAACTCTTCTTTTGACAAAGGATCTTGCTTAACATAGGCAAAAAAGCCGGTGGCCGATAAGATGTCTCTTAGCCCTGAAGTGCTCGGATTGTTTTGCAAAAGAGCACATAAATAAGTGGCAATTCCGACTTGAAGGCCATGCATTCTGGGACGCTTAGAAATAGCATCAAGCCCGTGAGAAATCAGGTGTTCAGACCCGCTGGCCGGACGCGAACTTCCGGCGATTTCCATAGCAATACCGCTGGTGAGCAAAGAGTTGACCAAACTTCTTTGAAAAGATTCTGCATTTATATCCGTACTATGTTTGTTAAACAGTAGCGTCAATGAGTTATAGCTCATTAATGAGGCAAAGTCATTATAACGGTCAAGTTTTCTTTCGGCGGCTTGTTTCCAATCATATAGTGCGGTGATTTTGGAGACCATGTCCCCTATTCCCGAATAAAGGCAAATTTGCGGTGAGGCTTTGATTACATCCAAATCGACTACAACGCCGAAAGGAATACTGGCTTTGACGGTTTTTCTTTGGCCGTTGACTATCAGTGATGAGTTCGGGCTGCAAAATCCATCGTTTGACGTGGAAGTCGGAACCGAAATAAACGGCAGTTTTAATAAGTGGGCGCTGAATTTGGCAAAATCAAGCGCTTTGCCGCCGCCGATGCCAATGATAACATCCGTGGCCTTGGGCAAATTAAATGTCACTTTGGTGATTTCTTCAATGTTAATAAACTGAATATCTTGTTCGTGAACAATCGAGACATTGTTATCGCTCAACCCCGGATAGAGCTTATCTCCCAGCAGGGCTTGCATACCCTCGCTCCAATAGATAACCGCATTATTTAAGTTTTTATCGGTTAGGTATTTGCCGATTTTTTTGATTTTACCGTTACCGATTTTTAAGAGATAAGGAATATTTATTTGCTTGTTTGGAAATGGTGCGTAATACATTTTATAGCTCCTTTATAAAGTTATAAATATCGGCAAAAGAATTGAACGGTTGCGTCTGAATTCCATCTTCTTGGCACATGGAGAGCAACTGTTTTTTGGCAAAGACTACATCGGCGCAAGAGGCTGCTGCAATGTCTGGTTTTCCATCGCCGGCAAAAATCACGGATTTACCACGCTTTTGCAAATTTTTGACCACCAGTTTTTTGGAAATGCCGACGGCGTCATCATAGCAAGGGTGGTTCTTTGGCAATTTGGTCATTTTAAGGCCGTTAGAGTAGCTATATTCACCATGATTGGTGATGAGATTAATATCATATTTTTCGATTATGTCGCCCAGCAGCAAATTAATGTAATAATCACATCCGGCCGAACAAATACAAACTAAAATATTTTTATCCAAACAAAGAGCGGCAACTTTTTCAAAGTCTTTATCCAAAGGGATGGATTTGATGAAGTTGTCTAAGTCGGGCAAACGGCGGAGCTTTTGAAACATCTCGTTTAGGGCATCAAAATGCTTTTTCTCGCCTTTTTGATAGGCACGCCAGGGTGCTAACATTTGTTCGTCAAAATATTTTTGTGCCGCCAGCGTGAAAAAATCATCCGCGCTGATTGTTCCGTCAAAATCCGTTACCAGAGCCCATTGTGTTTGCATCGTCTGTCCTTTCTGTTGATGTATTAGATTATAAGAATATTCCCCTAATTTTCAAGTTTTTTTAATTTTGTTTTGCTGTGGCTCTTGCATTACACAAAATTGCTTCCTAAATAAAAATCAGCAATGATAGTTTTCTATGGAGGATTGTAAAATGAGAAAAGATCTTATGAATAATAACCAACATCATTATCTGAACGAATTGAACTTTCCGACTAACAGAGATTTGAAAAACTTGTTTGGTAGTTTTTATAATCTGCTCGATTTGCCGGAAAGCAGAGAGGCTACAAACTGGAATAATTTTGAACCCAAATTGGAAGTAAAAGAAAATAAAGACAGCGTTAATGTTACGGCTGAAATTCCGGGCATGAACGAAAATGATATTGATTTGCAATTGTCTGAAGACGGTTATTTGACCATTTCGGGTGAAAAGAAAAATTCTTATGAAAATAAGGATGGCGGAAGCTATTTCTCCGAAATTAATTATGGCTCATTTAAACGCAGCATTTCTTTGCCTTGGGATTTGGACTTTGATAAAGCCGATGCCAGCTATGACAATGGTTTGTTAAAAGTTTATATTCCGAAAAGCAAAGAAGAAAAAACAAAAATCAAAAAATTAAACATTAAAAAAGCTTCTAAATAAAATTTGGTAAATAAGCAAAAGAAAAGCCTGACAGATAAAACTG
>CALXOP010000083.1 GCA_944390035.1 uncultured Alphaproteobacteria bacterium
ATGTGAAGTTGGACGGGAAAGAATTTAAGGTTACCGACTACTATCATGATAACGGTATTACCAAAATTACCGTGCAATATATGGAAAAAGAAGATATTGGTCCGATTTCTTTGACTTTTAACAATAATCCGTTTGAGCTCAAACAATGGAGCATTGTTGACCCACAAAGCGTGGAGGTAACGGTATCTCTTTATAACGCGCAAAAAGATGTAGCTCTGGAGAGCTCTTTGTTCAAGTTCAAAAAAGAAAATAAGGGTCCGAAAAACTACAAAAAAGGACGCCGTTAATTATGGCTTTGGAACAGACTTTCAAGCTCGCAACCTGGAACGTAAACTCCATTCGCATTCGTTTGGAATTGCTAAAGATTTTGGTTGAACAAGAAAATCCGGATATTATTTGCATTCAAGAGGTTAAAGCCAAAAAGGAAGATTTTCCGTTTGAGGAAATTGAGGCTTTGGGGTATAAAAATATTGCTCTGTACAGCATGCCCGGCTACAACGGCGTGGCTATTTTATCCAAGACACATTTGGAAGGAATCGAGCAAAAAGATTGGGTCGGCAAAAGCGATGCCAGACATATTATTGCCCGCGTGTTTGATGATTTGGAAATTAACAATATCTATATTCCCGCCGGTGGCGATATTCCCGACCCGATTGAAAACATCTCTTTTGCCCACAAACTAACTTTTATGGACGATGTGGCTGAATATTGGGAAAACCACAAAGACGACTATGGCAAAAGAAAAATGATTGTTTGCGGCGATTTTAACGTGGCGCCTTTAGAAAACGATGTTTGGAATCACAAACAAATGCTCAAAATCGTTTCGCATACGCCGGTGGAAGTCTCTCGCTTAAACCGCTTGAAAAACTCTTTGGACTTTGTTGATGCCATAAGGCTGTTTCATCCGGAGCCTGAAAAGATATTTACCTGGTGGAGCTATCGCAACCCTAATTGGCAGACAAACAACAAAGGGCGTAGGCTGGACCATATTTGGGTTTCGCCTTGCCTAAAGGATAGAATCGTCTCGGTTAAAATTTGTAAATTTATGCGCGCGCAAGAAAGACCCTCCGACCACGTGCCGGTGATTGTGGAAATAAAAAAATAACTTCCTTTTATAATTGTGATTGACCTAAGAAAAAACTCTCTTTACACTCTTGATAAACATAAAAAAGGTCAGAGTTGATGAAATTTAAGTTTTCAATATTTTGTTTTGCCATGCTTGCCTTGAATGCCGCGCAAGCAAGAGCTCAGGAATCGCAATTTATTTATGAGGGCAGAATCGATGCCTTGTATGGCTATAATATGCCCTCAAACCGCTACAAGCATAATTCGCCCAGAGACAAAACCATTTACAACCTTAGCCTTAATTTTGGCTGGGAAAAAGAGTTTAACGACGTGCGCAAACTCGGGCTTTATGCCGACCTTAATGCCGGAATTAACCGCGATATGTATAATTATAACAACGGTAACTGGGGGCAAGAGTTATACGCAATTTATGATGATATGTTCGGGCGGATTATGTTGGGTGAAACCTACAACGCGGCCTATCAATTTCAGGTGGGAGCACCGCGCGTGGGTGCCATTGGGGTTAATGATTCCGATATTGTTAACTTTATGACCAATCCAAACTGGATTAGAGATAAGCACACGACAAGTTTTCAGACGCTTAATTCCACCTCTATCAATACGGACGGTGTTGCTCCGAAAATTACCTATATCACTCCTGAAATTTACAACACGATGTTTGGTTTTTCGTATGCGCCGGATAGTTATGACCGCCGCGGATTGGTCAATAAATTTGCCAGATATGAAGATGATTCCGCTTATGTCTTTTCTTTATATACCGAGCAAGACCTCGGGTTTGCGGATATGTCGGCCGCTTTGGGTTATGGTATTTTTCACCAAGATGATAAAGAGTTTTCAGCCGGTTTGAGTTTTTATAAAGGCGGTTGGACACTTGGAACAAGTTATCGAAAATCTTATGTGGACGGCGGAGACTTTCCGATTACGGAAGTCTCAAATAACCCAAGACTGCCCGATTTGTTTGATAACTACCGTGAGGGACAGGCTTGGGATGTTGGAATCGGATATGAAATCGGGCCTTACAGCGTGGCTTTATCATACTTGCACAGCGAGGCTGAAAATACCGATAACCAAGATGATATTTTTATGCTGTCACAACAATACCAATTCAACAAATATGTTGATTTGTACTTAATCGGGGCGCAAGTCAACTTTAGAGGCGCAAACAAAGAAGTTGAAAACAACAACAAAGGTTACAGCGTTGTGGCCGGTGTCGGTTTGCACTTTTAAGCAGGAGAAATGTAATGCCCAGTATTTTGTTTTTATCTGACAATGAAGGTTTTGCCGAAGATTTGTGCGGGCAAATTCAACTCTATGCTCCCGAATTTTCTATTGCAAGAGAAGATGATGACAAAGACTATGATATTTATGTCTTAGATGAAAAAAAGGAGCTTTTGCCTCGGTTGCGAGAAAAGCACGTGAAATCACCCATCGTATTGTTGGAGAAAAATATTGATGGTTTAGGAGAAGACGGTGATTTAGTGTTTTTGGTAGAAAAGCCGTTTCGTCTCAATGAGTTTTTGAACAATTTGCGCTCGTGTATTAACAAGTTTGAAAACAGTAGTGATGCTTATTTGACCTTTAACAATTACGAGCTTCACCCTGCGGCTAAAGAGATTTTGAACTTGCGCAACAATGAGCTCATAAAACTCACCGAAAAAGAAGTGGCGGTGATTAAATACTTGTACAAAGCCAAAGATAAAATCGTCAGCAAGACCGATTTGTTGCAAGATGTGTGGGATTATAATGCCGAAGTTTCAACCCATACAATCGAAACGCATATTTACCGCCTCAGACAAAAGGTGGAGCATGATGATGTGGATGCTCAACTCATCATTACCGAAAACGGCGGTTATAAGCTCAAATTCTAGCTTCGGCCTCTGCCTCGAGGCAAGTTATTGGGTCGGGTTTGGCGTCGTCTGGGATTGGTCGGACGGTTGTTTCCTTGATTAGAATTTTGTGGGCCAAGCGCTCTTTGCAGGCGCGTTTTGGTTTTGGAATCTAAGTTTTGCAAAAATTCTTTAGAGATATGCGGGGCTCCCTTGGTTTTGACCCGTGGAGAAGATTCCAGACAAGCAATCAGCAAGCGCGCTTTGAACTCATCATCTTCTATGTTGGCAAATTCTATCTGGCAATTATCCTTTACAGCCTTGGAAACAATGTTACTAAAGTCCTTGATTGAGGGAATATCATTTTCACCATTAGCTTTTTGCGCCCCTAGCGAAAGGTTATATTCGTTATTGGCCTCAATATTGAGTTTTGAGCCATCGGCGTGGGTAATGTCAGCCACAAAATTTTGGTTTTTAAGGTCTTCATTATAGGTCGCATTTTCTCTGGCGGCCACGGCTTTGAGGTGCTGACGCCAGCCGTCTTTCCAATTATCGTTATTATGCGGCAAAACAGGCAGGTTGTTTTGGTGCGAAATGGTAACCGCTTTGACCAAGCCCGGCATATTTTCCAAAGTTTCACGCATGGAGGCAATACATTCATCACAAAACGGCGGTTGGCCTTTTTGTTTGCGGTCCAATCGCTCCTGTGTTAGTCCGATAAAGCCGCTTTCTCCCATAATGCATTTGTCATTGGTGCAGTGGATGCCTAAATCAGGATTATCCTTGATGTGCGGGCGCGCGGCATGGGTAGCGTTCAGTATGTGTCCGAACTCGTGCATAAAAATGGTGATAAACAACTCTTTATCGGTGCAGTTTTCAAGCGAGAGGACGGAATTGAGTTTTTCAATGCCATAGCCGTAAAATTTAGGCTCTATGGTTTGATTGAGCAACGTTACCACCAAATCTTGCGAATTCTCTCGCACCATCTTTTCTGCCTTGAGGCGGGCATAGTGTTCCATATCCACCGCATTTATTCCTTTGGCTTTGTTTTGCTCTGAAGATACGGCCAAAAACCATGCCTCTGAGGCATAAGGAACCAAATACCTGCCATTGGGAAGTTTGAAATATTTTGATTTTAGTTCATCATTAGGCAGAGCCGTATATTCCGCAACCGAAATTTCGCTTTTGTTTTTGGGATGACAATCATCAAACTCTATTTGAAAAGATGATTTATATTCCGGAAACATGGATAGCATCTCTTGAGCTGCTTCCTTTGCCCAAATTTTACAGTGTGGCGGCGTGCCTGCTGGTGTTTCCAAAATCAGTTTTTTCATGGTTATTTTCCTTTGCTTCCGGCTTTAAAGAGTTTGAGCAAGGTTTTCTCTATCGGGCGTTCAACCGTGTAGAGATGTTTAAGATCTGCGGCGTGTCTTTCACCCATGCGCGTGGATGGCTTTTTGAAGTCGTTTAACTTAAACATTTCACTTATCAGATTGCCTGAAACCATACGACGGCGGCGCTGGTCATACATATTGGCCAGGTGCTCTTCGGCAGCCGCTTGCTCATTGAGCGGTAATTTCAGGTTCTTTTTGCGCAAAATGTTGGTGGCTCTTTGTTGCTCCTCCTTTGAGTGAGCAAAGAGTTTGAAAATATTGTTTCTTTGGCGCTTGAGCAAAATATTGTGCGCGTCAAAAAAGTATGATTGCTCGGGAAGGTGGCTGAAATAAGCCTCAAAACCTTTTAGGTTAAACTTTTCTTCTGCCGAATTCGTGAGCTCGGCAAACAAAGCAACTTGCTTAAACCAATCAGACTTATAGTCACCGCATTGATATTCAAAATCACGATTTTTGAGAATATTGGCATTTTTTTGGTCGCACCAATGCAATAAATCCACCATTTGCGGAGAAATGCCGATTTTTTGCGCTTCTATATTCTGGATGATTTTGTGATTCAAAAGTCTTAAAAAGACGCCGTATTGCTTGGTATTGGTATAGCCTTCCAGCATAAAATCTTGCGAGAGTTTATCTAAGCTCATATCGCCGGTGAGGGGCGGACGTGTATTTTCTTTTTCCATATTCGCGGCAATAATTTCCAAGGTTTGTGCCGCGGTTTGATTGGTGCCATGGTCAACAATTTGCTCATATCGGCTTATATCTAAGTAAGATGGCAAAAACTCATCATTGCCAAAGTTTTTTAAGTCGGCCTTGATGTGTTCGGCGGCCTGAGATTTGGCCTTTTCATCCGAAGAAAGATGAGCGTGGTAGTAAGCCAACATGTGATTGACAAGCTCGATTGTGCCGACATTTTCACTATGAATAAAATCTCTTAACCCGCTAAAATCAGCGTTTTCCAGCACAATTGCCTGCGTTCTGATGGTTTCTCTTTTTTGCATATCGGGGGTGGGCACTTCTTTTAACACGCCCAAGGCTTTGTTGAGGGCTAAAGGGCTCCAACGGCTGGTTTGCAGAAGAATATTATATCCCATAAGGCCATATTCGCCAAACGCGCAATCATGCTCCCCGACTAAGGTTTGGAAGTTTTTATTTTTGTTGGCAAAAGGCACAACATTTTTAATGAAACCTTGCGCCATTACATCATCTATTTTGCCCTCATTTTGGTAGGCGTTGTCTATCTCCTCGCCGAATTTTACAATATCTCGTGGATTTTTTAGTTTCGGCAAGGCTTGGGTGAGAATTTTGAGCTTGTTAAAATAGCTTTTGGCATCCCCTTCATACAGTGAGCTAAAAGCCGACATGGAAAGCGGAAACTTATCACGAAGACTTAGGCCGTTATCAGGATTGGTGATGGTTTCGACGGCTTTAATCATTATGTTTTGAAGTTTTTTATCACCAAGTTTATCAGGCGCATAGGTCAGTATGGCTTTAGCCGATTGCGCAAAAATATTGCGATACAGCGCCTCTTCACTCTCGCTTGAAGCGGTGGGCATAATTTTGTCGGCAAAAAGTTCGGAATAAATTTTAAGACTTTGCAACACTTCAAGCGGAAGAGAATTTAACCGTCTGAACCCTTGATTCCAGTTTTTGCTCACGGTCCCTTCTTTGATTTCGGGGTTAAAATAACTCATATAACCCAAATTATATGCCATTTCAGCCATAATTTTGGCTGATTGCGCCGCATCTTTGGCGCTAATCTCTGGGTGGAGTTGTTTGATTTCGGCAATTGCATTCTTGGCAGGTGCCGTGCGGATAAAAGCGTTGTATAATTCGTCAAACTCGCTCATGGGTTCTTCCTTAAAACTTACTAGCTTGAGTGTAGCATAAGTGGAAAATTTTGTCTAGAACCAAAATGGTTAAAAATTCGTTGCAAAAGGTGCAAAAAAATCCTTTGAACCGTTGATATCTTTAATTTATCGCTTGGTAAAATTTTGGGTTTGGTGTATAGTCTTGTCAGCTAAATTTATACGAAATTAAGGATATTGTAATGAGTGAAATGACCCAAGAAGAAATTCAAAAAGAAGAAGCCGAGTATAACGCTGATTCCATTAAGGTTTTGAAAGGCTTGGACGCAGTTAGAAAACGTCCGGGCATGTATATCGGCGATACAGACGACGGCTCCGGTTTGCATCACATGATTTACGAGGTTTTGGATAACGCTATTGATGAGGCTTTGGCCGGCTATTGTGACAAAACCGAAGTTATTCTTAATCCTGACGGTTCGGCAACCATCCGCGATAACGGACGCGGTATTCCGGTCGGTATGCACAAAGAAGAAGGCGTATCTGCGGCCGAAGTTATTATGACCGAACTGCACTCCGGCGGTAAATTTGATAATAACTCTTATAAAGTATCCGGCGGTTTGCACGGTGTGGGCGTGTCGGTGGTTAATGCTTTGTCAGATTGGCTCGACTTGCGTATTTGGCGCGAAGGAAAAGAGCATTTGGCTAAGTTTGCGCATGGTAATGTAACCCAACATTTGACCGTTTTGGGCGAATCCGGCGGAAGACACGGTACGGAAGTTACCTTCTTGCCGTCTAAGGAGACTTTCTCCAATATCGAATTTAGTTTTGAGACGCTGGAAAGAGCTATTCGCGAAAAAGCATTTTTGAACTCTGGCGTTTACCTCAAGTTGATTGACAATCGCGGGGCAGAGCCAAGAGAAGTGGACTTCCACTATGAGGGCGGTTTGACGGCCTTTGTTATGCACTTGAACAAGTCAAAGGCGCCGTTGCACGAATCCGTCATTGCCTTTAACGGCGAAAAGGACAATATTCAGG